>JAEZHQ010000439.1 GCA_023416455.1 Pseudomonadota bacterium
CCGCCAGCCGGTCGGCGGCCTGCGGGGACAGCAGGAAATGGTCGATGCGCAGGCCGTGGTCGCGCGGCCAGCCGCCGGCCTGATAGTCCCAGAAGGTGTAGGCGTGGTCGTCGTCGTGCAGCGCGCGGTAGGCTTCGGTCAGGCCGAGGTTGACGAGGGCGCGGAACTTCGCCCGCGTCTCCGGCTGGAACAGCGCGTCGCCGGCGAAGGCGCGCGGGTCGAAGACGTCGCGCGGCTCGGGGATGACGTTGTAGTCGCCGCCCAGCACGAAGGGCACCTCGCCGGCCAGCAGGCCGCGGGCGTGGGCGTGGAGCCGGTCCATCCAGCGCAGCTTGTAGGCGAACTTCTCCGTTCCCAGAGGGTTGCCGTTGGGCAGGTACAGCGAGGCGATGCGCAGCCCCGCCACGCTGGCCTCCACGTAGCGGGCCTGCTCGTCCTCCGGCTCTCCGGGAAGGCGGGTCAGCACGACCTCATGCGGTTCCTTGGACAGGAAGGCGACGCCGTTGTAGGCCTTCTGCCCGACCGCGGTGACGTGATAGCCCAGATCCTCGAAGGCCGCCCGCGGGAAGGCCGCGGTCTCGCATTTGATCTCCTGCAGCAGCACCACGTCGGGTGAGGCCGCGCGCAGCCAGTCGGTGATCAGCGCAAGGCGGGCCTTGGCCGAATTGACGTTCCAGGTGGCGATCTTCACGGGGGGTCAGGCCGCAAACGAGTTGCCGCAGCCGCAGGAGGCGGTGGCGTTGGGGTTCCGGATCTGGAACGACGCTCCCATCAGATCCTCCACATAGTCGAGCGTCGCGCCGGCCAGCAGGTCGAGCGAGCAGTCGTCGGTCACCACCCGGGTGCCGTCCCGCTCGAACACATGGTCGTCGGCGTTGACCGTATCGTCGAAGCCGAAGCCGTACTGGAAGCCCGAGCAGCCGCCGCCCGACACCGTCAGGCGCAGCATCAGCGCCGGGTTGCCCTCATGGGCGACCAGGAAGGCGACGCGCCGGGCCGCGCTTTCGGAGATGTCGAGCCGGCGGGCGTCGCCCGGTGCCGGCACGGTGGCTTGGGTGGGCGTGGCGGTGTCGGGCATGGCGGGTCCTCGGAAGCTCTCGAAAAACGACGCGGGATCGTACCACGAATGTAGGGGGGCCACGGCGCTGCGTCAAAGTCCCCGCGGCCCACCCCCCGGCCGGCCCTCCCCGCCTTGGCCGTTGCGCCGGGCGGTCCCCGCCGGTAGTGTCCGCGCCATGACGGCGGACATCTTCCAGGATCGGCTGGCGCCCTACGCCTGCAACCCGGCGAACACGCGCGGGCGGCTGGTGGGGGAGCCGGAAAGCCCGACGCGCTCGTGCTTCCAGCGCGACCGCGACCGCATCGTGCATTCCGGCGCCTTCCGCAAGCTGAAATACAAGACCCAGGTGTTCGTCTACCATGAGGGCGACTATTACCGGACCCGGCTGACCCACAGCCTGGAGGTCGCCCAGATCGCCCGCTCCATCAGCCGGACGCTGGGCCTCAACGAGGATCTGGCGGAGGCGGTGGCGCTCGCCCACGACCTCGGCCACACCCCCTTCGGCCATGCCGGGGAGGAGGCGCTGAACGCCTGCATGGCGCCCTACGGCGGCTTCGCCCACAACGACCAGACCCTGCGCATCCTGACCATGCTGGAGCGGCGCTACGCCGACTTCGACGGGCTGAACCTGACCTGGGAGACCCTGGAGGGCGTGGTCAAGCATAACGGTCCGCTGCTGCCGCAGGCCGGCGCGCCGGCCGCCGGGCTGCCGACCACCCTGGCCGCCTTCCAGTCGGTCTGCGACCTGGAGCTGCACACCAACCCCGGCGCCGAGGCGCAGGTGGCCGCGCTCGCCGACGACATCGCCTACAACAACCACGACATCGACGACGGCCTGCGCGCCGGCCTGTTCACCGTGGACGAGGTGGCCGAGCTGCCGCTGGTCGGCCCGATCATCCGGCGGGTCTGCGACCGCTACCCGGGCCTGGAGCGCGGACGGCTGATCCACGAGACGGTCCGCCGCATGATCGACGCCATGATCACCGACCTGATGGCCGAGACGCGCGCCCGCCTCGACGCCTTCCGGCCGGCCAGCGCGCCCGAGCTGCGCGCCCTGCCGGTGGCGGTGGTCAGCTTCTCCGACGCCATGTGCGAGGCGCAGCGCCCCTTGCGCGCGTTCCTGAAACAGCGCATGTACCGCCACTATCGCGTCAACCGGGAAATGAGCAAGTGCAAGCGGGTCGTCACTGCCCTGTTCGACCTGTTCATGGCCGAGCCCGACACCCTTCCCACCCCATGGCAGGAGGACATCCGCGCCCGGGGGGGAGCGGCCGACCGGGCGGCACGGGCCCGGCTGGTCGCCGACTACATCGCCGGGATGACCGACCGCTACGCGCTGGCGGAATACGGCCGCCTTTTCGACATGGATGCCAAGACCTAAAACGATGAACATCTTCAAGGCGTTCGAGAACGACGTTCGCAATCTGCTGGAGGAGTTGGCCGCGGAAGGCCACATCCCGGCCGGCCTCGACACCAGCCGCCTGACGGTGGAGCCCCCGCGCGAGGCGGCGCACGGCGACCTGTCGACCAACGCGGCGATGATCCTCGCCAGGCCCGCCGGCCGGCCGCCGCGCGCGCTGGCCGAGCTGCTGGCGGGCAAGCTGCGGGCGCGCCCCGGGGTGACCGCGGTCGAGATCGCCGGGCCGGGCTTCGTGAACCTGCGGCTGTCCGCCGATGTCTGGCGCGAACGCATCCGCGACGTGCTGCGCGCCGGCATCGCCTACGGCGACGGCGAGCGCGGCCGGGGCGGGGCGGTGAACGTCGAATATGTGTCGGCCAACCCGACCGGGCCGCTGCACGCCGCCCACGGCCGCGGCGCCGTCTTCGGCGACGCGCTGGCGGCGCTGCTGGAGAAGGCCGGGCACACGGTCGCGCGCGAATACTACGTCAATGACGCCGGCGCCCAGGTCGATGTGCTGGGGCGCTCGGCCTTCCTGCGCTACCGCGAGGCGCTGGGCGAGGACATCGGGGAGATCCCGGCCGGCCTCTACCCGGGCGAATATCTGAAGGAGGTCGGCGCCGCGCTGGCCGCGCGCGACGGCGACCGCTGGGTCGGCACCGCGGAGTCCGAGTGGCTGCCGGCCTGCCGCGACTTCGCCATCGCCCGCATCCTCGAAGGGATCAAGGAGGATCTCGACCTCCTCGGCATCCGCATGGACGGCTATGTGTCGGAACGCGCGCTGGTCGCCGCCGGCGCCGTCGACACGGCGCTGAAGTCCCTGGAGGAGCGCGGCCTGATCTATGTCGGCGTTCTGGAGCCGCCCAAGGGCAAGAAGCCGGACGACTGGGAGCCGCGTCCCCAGACCCTGTTCCGCGCCACCAGCTTCGGCGACGACGTTGACCGGCCGCTGAAGAAGTCCGACGGCTCGAACACCTATTTCGCCAACGACATCGCCTATCACCACGACAAGTTCACGCGCGGCTTCACCACGCTGATCGACGTGTGGGGGGCCGACCACGGCGGCTACGTCAAGCGCATGCAGGCGGCCACCCGCGCGGTGACCGACGGCAAGGCCGAGCTGGACGTCAAGATCTGCCAGCTCGTCCATCTCATGCAGAACGGCCAGCCGGTGAAGATGTCCAAGCGGGCCGGCACCTTCGTCACGCTGCGCGACGTCATCGAGGAGGTCGGCCGCGACGTCGTCCGCTTCATCATGCTGACCCGGCGCAACGACCAGACGCTGGAGTTCGACTTCGCCAAGGTGACCGAGCAGTCCAAGGACAACCCGGTCTTCTACGTGCAGTACGCGCACGCGCGCTGCCGCTCGGTCCTGCGCCACGCCGCCGCGGCGCTGCCCGGCACCGACCTGGCGCCGGCCGCGCTTGCCGCCGCCAACCTCGACCGCCTGGACTCGGCGGAGGAAATGGCCCTGGCCCGGCGCATGGCGACCTGGCCGCGGCTGGTGGAATCGGCGGCCGAGGCGCACGAGCCGCACCGCGTCGCCTTCTACCTCTACGATCTCGCCAGCGACTTCCACGCCCTGTGGAACCGCGGCAAGGAGGACGCCAGCCTGCGCTTCCTGATCGACGGCGACGCCGAGGTCACGCTGGCCCGGCTGGCCCTGGTCAGCGCGGTCGCCACCGTCATCGCCTCGGGCCTCGCCGTCATGGGGGTCGAGCCGGTGGAGGAAATGCGGTCATGAGGCCGGAGGGCGAACCCGGCCCCGCCGGCGCCCCCTACGGCCTGCCGCCGCAGCGTGGCGCCCGGCGGGGGATGCTCGGGCTCGGGTTGGCGGTGGTCGGCGTCGTCGCCTTCACAGGCGCCATCATCGTCACCTACGGCAAGGGCGACGGCGGTTCCGGCACCGGCGGCCCGCCGCTGCTGACCGCTGACGCCACGCCCACCAAGACGCGCCCGGAGCAGCCCGGCGGCATCGAGGTGCCGCACCAGGACAAGCTGGTCTACGAACGGCTGAGCGAGCGCGGCTCCCGGCCCGGCGTGGAACGCCTGCTGCCGCCGCCGGAGCAGCCGCTGCCCCGCCCGGTGGTGACCCCGCAG
>JAEZHQ010000458.1 GCA_023416455.1 Pseudomonadota bacterium
CGGCAGGACGCCCTGGCCGAGGTCGCCGAAGTCGTAGGAGTCCCAGGTCATGCGCAGCCAGAACCAGGCGAAGTAGCCGGTGAGCGCGGCGGCGAAGGCGAGGCAGCCCAGCTCCAGGGCGCGGCGCGGAGCCCCGTGCAGCCGGTCGAGCAGGACGCCCACCCGGATGTGCGCGCCGTGGCGCAGCGCCGGCCCCAGCATCAGGAAGAAGGAGGCGGCCATGGCGTAGCCGGCCAGCTCGTCGGCCCCGGGGACCGCCCGCCCGATCAGGCGGGCGGCCACCTGGACGACGACCAGGACGCCGATGAGGACCAGGAACACCGCGCCCAGCCACTCGGCGACGCGGTAGAGGACGGACAATGCGGTGCGCATGGCGCAGGCCACCTCCGGGAGACGGGCCGGGCGGGTCGGTGCGGGGGCGGAGGGAGCCCGCCTATTTCCGGTAGGCGGCGATGATGGCGGCGCCGTCGGCGCCGGCCGCCTTCTCCCATTCCCCGGTCATGCTGCGGCCGATGGCGGCGAAGCCTTCCCGCAGCCGGTCCGGCGGGGCCAGCACCGCCATGCCGTTGTCGGCCAGCTCCTTGTTCAGGTCGGCCGTCTTCTTCTCCCACTTGGACCAGCCGCGCGCCTCGGCCTTGGCCGCGGCCTCCTGGATGGCCTTGCGGGTGTCGGCGTCCAGACCCTTCCAGACCTCGGTGCTGATGAAGACCATGTTGCGCGGCAGCCAGGCCTGGACGTCGTAATAGACCTTCACGAAGTCCCACGCCTTGGTGTCGACCCCGGTCGCGGCCGAGGTCATCATGGCGGTGACGATCCCGGTGCCGAAGGCCTGCGCCACCTCGGCCGCCTCGATCTTGGTGGGCACCGCGCCGGCCAGCTCGGCGATGCGGGTGGTGGACGGGTTGTAGGCGCGGAACTTCTGCCCCTTCAGCCCGTCCACCGACTCGATCTCCTGCTTGACGTAGAGTCCCTGCGGCGGCCAGGGGAGCGAGTAGAGGAGGGTCAGCCTCTGGCGCTCCAGCCGCTTTTCCAGATAGGGGCGGGAGACCTCGTAGAGCGTCTTCGCGGCGGCGAAGTCGGTGGCCAGGAAGGGCACCGAATCCAGCCCGTAGAGCGGATCCTCGTTGGCCCAGGAGCTGATCAGCACCTCGCCCAGCTGGGCTTGGCCGGACTGCACCGCGCGCTTGATCTCCGGATGCTTGATCAGCGAGCCGTTGGAATGGACGGTGATCTGGATCTTGCCGCCGGTGGCCGCCTTCACGTCCTCGGCGAACTGGCGCACCGTGATGGTGTGCAGGTTGCCGTCGGGGTAGGGCGTCGGCATGTCCCAGGTCTCGGCCGAGGCCGCCAGCGGGGCGGCGGCGAGGCCAAGGGCGAGGATGGCGGCGGTGAGCGTACCGGTGACGGAGGCGGTGGTCGCGGTCATGGTCCGGGTGTCTCCCTGTTGTCGGCCGCAAGACGGGCGCCGCCGCCGCCGCCGGACCACGTCGGCCGGCAACCGGCCGGCGGCCTGACGGGCGGGGAGGGCATCGGGACCGGCCCTGTCGGCCCCGTCGTTGCGACCTCCATGAGGTCATGCACAGGCCGGATTCGTCAAATTCTCATTTTTGAAATGTCGCGGGCCGGGGCCGGACACTTCCGCGCCCTGGACACTGGCCCGGCGCCGCTCCTTATCATTGGCATGGCGCGGCGCCGTCACCGGGGCCGGCGACCACCCGCACAAGCGCCTGGAGCGGGCCATCCGCGAGCCGGTGCCTCCGGGCCGGGAGTTCGACGTGACGAGACGCATCCTCGTGCTGGCGCTGCTCCTCGCTGTCCTCGGCGCCGGCGGCTACTGGTACGCCCGGGCGGGCGGCGGCGCGGGCGGTCCGCAGGCGGCCCCCGCGGGTGGCGGAGCGCGCGCCCTGCCCGTCCTCGTCCAGCCGGTCGAGGCGCGGGCGGTGCCGGAACGGCTGGCCACCATCGGCACCGTGCAGCCGCTGGCCACGGTCGCCGTCAAGGCGCGGGTGGACACGGCGGTGGAGGGCGTCCACTTCACCGAGGGGCAGGAGGTCGCGGCCGGCGACCTCCTCTTCACCCTCGATTCCCGTGGCCTGGAGGCCGGCCTGCGACAGGCCCAGGCCAACCTGGAGCGCGACCGGGCGGGGCTGGAGAAGGCGCGCGGCGACGTCGGCCGCTACGCCGCGCTGCTGCGCACCTACGCGGTGGCGCGCCAGCAGTACGACGCCGCCGTCGCCACCGCGGACGCGCTGGAGGCCACCGTCAAGGCCGATCTCGCCGCCATCGAGGCGGCCCGGGTGGCGCTCGGCTTCACCCGGATCACCGCGCCCATGGACGGCCGCACCGGCGCGGTCGCCGCCCGGCCCGGCGCCATGGTGCGCGCGGCCGACGCCACGCCGCTGGTGACGGTGACCCAGCTCCGCCCCATCGCCGTCGCCTTCAGCGTGCCGGAACGGCACCTGCCGGCGATCCGGGCGGCCCTGGCCACCGGGCCGCTGGCGGTCACCGCCGCCATCCCGGGCGGCGGCGGGCCGCCGGCCGAGGGGGAGCTGTCCTTCGTGGACAGCCAGGTCGACCCGCAGACCGGCACCATTCTGGTCAAGGGCCAGTTCGCCAACGCCGACACCGGGCTGTGGCCGGGCCAGTTCGTCGAGGTGGTGCTGACCCTGCGCGTCGACCCGCAGGCGTTGACTCTGCCCGACGTCGCCGTGCAGACCGGCCAGGACGGCCGCTTCGTCTATGTGGTCAAGGCCGACGACACGGTGGAGGCGCGCCCGGTCACCGTGGCGCGCAGCCAGGACGGGCTCGCCGTCGTCGCCGCCGGGGTGGCGGCCGGCGAGCGGGTCGTGGTCGACGGCCAGTCGCGCCTTTTCCCCGGGGCCAGGGTCGCCGGCCCGGGAGGCGGCCTATGACCTTGCCCGAGCTGTGCATCCGCCGCCCGGTGATGACCATCCTGCTGACCGCGGCGCTGGTCCTGGGGGGGCTGGCGGCCTACCGCCAGCTTCCGGTGGCCGCCCTGCCCAGCGTGGACTTCCCGGTCATCAACGTCTCGGCCATTCTGCCGGGGGCCGGGCCGGAGACCATGGCCGCCTCGGTGGCGAGCCCGCTGGAGCGGGAGTTCTCCACCATCGCCGGCATCGACTCGATGACCTCGACGAGCAGCCTCGGCTCCACCTCCATCACCCTCCAGTTCGTTCTGGAGCGCGACATCGACGCCGCCGCCGCCGACGTGCAGGCGGCCATCGCCCGCACCGCCCGCCGCATGCCGGCGGAGATGACCACCCCGCCCACCTACCGCAAGGTCAACCCGGCCGACCAGCCGGTCCTGCTGCTCGCCCTCTCCTCGCAGACCCTGCCGCTGTCGCGGCTGAACGACATCGCCGAGACGGTGGTGCAGCCCCGCATCGCCACCCTGCCGGGGATCGCCCAGGTGATGATCTACGGCTCGCAGAAATACGCGGTGCGGATCCAGGTGGACCCCAACGCCCTGGCCGGGCGCGGGCTCGGCATCGACGAGTTGCAGGCGGCGCTGGCCGCCGCCAACGCCAACACCCCGGTGGGCACGCTGGCGGGCGAACGCCAGCAGCTCGTCATCGCCGCCAACCCGCAGCTTCCCGACGCCGCCGCCTTCCGCGGCCTGATCGTGGCCTACCGCAACGGCGCGCCGGTGCGGCTGGGCGACGTGGCGACCGTCCTGGACAGCGTGGAGAACACCCGAACCGCGAGCTGGCACAACGGAACGCGGGCCATCGTCATGGCGGTGCAGCGCCAGCCCGACGCCAACACGGTGGCGGTGGTCGACCGGGTGAAGGCGCTGCTCCCGGCCTTCCGCGCCCAGCTGCCGCCGGACGGCCGGGTCGTCGTGATGAACGACCGCTCGATCCCGATCCGCGAGGCGGTGGAGGACGTGCAGTTCACGCTGGCGCTGACCGTGGCGCTGGTGGTCCTGGTGATCTTCCTGTTCCTGCGGCGCCTGTCGGCGACGCTGATTCCGGCGCTGGCCGTGCCCATCTCGCTGATCGCCACCGCCGGCGGCATGCGGCTGCTCGGCTTCTCCATCGACACCGTCTCGCTGATGGCGCTGACGCTGGCCGTGGGGCTGGTGGTGGACGACGCCATCGTGATGATGGAGACCATCGCCCGCCGCGTCGAGGAGGGCCTGCCCCCCTTCGAGGCCGCCATCCGCGGCGCCCGCGAGATCAGCTTCACCATCCTGTCGATCACCCTGTCGCTGATCGCCGTCTTCATCCCCATCCTGCTGATGGGCGGGGTGGTCGGCCGCCTGTTCCACGAGTTCGCGCTGGTGGTGACCATGGCCATCGCGGCATCGGCTTTCGTGTCGCTGACGCTGACGCCGATGCTGTGCTCCCGCTTCCTGGCGCGCTCCGGCCATGGCCGGCCCGAGGGGCGGTTCGGCCGCGCCCTGGAGGGCGCCTTCGTCGCCCTGCTGGCGGGCTATGCGGCGAGCCTGCGCTGGGCGCTGCGGCACCGGCCGGCCCTGCTGCTGGTCATGGCCGCCACCGTCCTCGGCTCGGTTTACCTGTTCCTGGCCATTCCCAAGGGCTTCTTCCCCACCGAGGACATCGGCCAGATCCAGGTCTCCACCGAGGCGGCGCCGGACATCGCCTTTCCCGCCATGGCGGAGCGCCAGCAGCGGGTGGCGGCGATCATCCGCGCCCATCCGGCGGTGGCCGACGTCACCTCCTCCGTCGGCGCCGTCAGCGCCACCCTCAACGGCGGGCGCATGTTCGTGGTGCTGAAGCCGCGCGGCGAGCGCCCGCCGGCGCCCGATGTGATCCAGCAGCTCCGCCGCCAGCTGGCCGGCATCCCCGGCATGGCGGTCTTCCTGCAACCGGTGCAGAACCTGCGCATCGGCGGCCGTTCCTCCAAGAGCCTCTACCAGTACACGGTCCAGGGGCTCGACCTGGAGGATCTGCACCGGTGGGCGGACCGGCTGGAGCGGGCGCTGCACGGCCTTCCCATCCTCCAGGACGTGACCAGCGACCTCCAGCTCGACAGCCCGCAGGCCTACGTCCACATCGACCGCGAGAAGGCGGCGGCGCTGGGAATCGGCGTCGATCAGGTGCGCTCGGCCCTCTACAGCGCCTTCGGGCAGCGCCAGGTCTCGACCATCTACACGCCGGCCAATGACTACGACGTGCTGATCGAGCTGGAGCCCCGCTACCAGCAGGACGACGGCGCCCTGTCGCGCATCCACGTGCGCGCGGCCGGCGGCCGGCTGGTGCCGCTCGACGCCTTCGCCGGGGTGCGGCGCACCGTCGGGCCGCTGACGGTCAACCACCAGGGCCAGTTGCCGGCGGTCACCCTGTCCTTCAACCTCGCTCCCGGTGCCGCGCTGGGCGACGCGGTGGAGGCCATCCGCCGGGTCGAGCGGGAGGTGGCGCTTCCCCCCACCATCGTCACCGGCTTCGCCGGCACCGCCCAGCTGTTCCAGGACGCGCAGGCGAGCCAGGGCCTGCTCCTGCTGGCGGCGGTGGTGGTGATCTACATCGTGCTGGGCGTGCTCTACGAGAGCTTCATCCACCCGTTGACCATCCTCTCGGGCCTGCCTTCGGCGGCGGTCGGTGCGCTCGCCACGCTGATGGCCTTCGGCCAGGACCTCAGCGTCATCGCCATCATCGGCATCCTGATGCTGATCGGCATCGTGAAGAAGAACGCGATCATGATGATCGACGTCGCCATCGACGGCCGCCGCAACCAGGGTCTGGCGCCGCGGGACGCCATCGAGCGGGCCTGCCTGCTGCGTTTCCGCCCGATCATGATGACGACCATGGCCGCGATCATGGGCACGCTGCCCATCGCCGTCGCCCACGGCGCCGCGGCCGAGCTGCGCCAGCCTCTCGGCCTCGCCGTCGTCGGCGGCCTGTGCGTGTCGCAGCTCCTGACGCTCTACATCACGCCGGTGCTCTACCTCGTGATGGAGGACGCCGACCGCCTCGCCCGCCGCGCCTGGGCGCGGCGCTCCGGCGCGGCGGGGGAGGCCGGGCAGCCGGTGCCGGGGGGCGATTAAGGTGGATCGCGCATAAATCGGAATCGATTTGAAGGGTGAATCCGCTCGCCAAACGAAGGCATGGAGCACCGTGCGTTTCAGGACAAACGCTTCGACGGTCTCGCCGGGCCGTCAGCGCGGCGGCGCCCGCAGATGCTCGACCAGCCGGCGGGCGTGCAGCGGCAGGGCGTCGAGCCGGCGCACGCAGAGGATCAGGCGGCGCACGCTCCAGGGGTCGTCGAGGGCCACCGCCCGGATCGCGGCGGTCCGCCGGTTGCGGCGGGCCGCCGCCTCGGGGATGACGGCGACCCCGACGCCGTGCCCGACCATCCGGCAGACCGCGTCGAGGCTGCGCACCCGTGCCCGCAGCCGCAGCGGGCCGCCGGCGCGCAGGGCCTGCTGGCCGATCAGATCCTGGAGCGCGCTGCCCGCCGCCAGCCCGACGAAGGGCTGCCCGGCCGCCTCGCGGAAGGCGATCCGGGGACGCCCGGCGAGCGGGTGGCCGCGCGGCACCACCAGCACGAGCCGGTCGTCCCGGAAGGGGAAGGTCTCCAGACCGGCGGCCTCCACCGAGTCGGACAGGACGCCGACGTCGCCCAGCCCATCGGCGACCGCCCGCGCCACCGCGTGGCTGGGCCGCTCCTCCAGGTCGACGTCGATGTGGGGGTGGGCGGCGAGGAAGCCGGCCAGCGCATCGGGCAGGAATTCGCTCAGCGCCGCCGTGTTGCAGGGCAGGCGCACATGCCCCTTCAGCCCGCGCGCGTACTCGCCCAGCTCGCCGCGCATGCGCTCCACCTGCTGGAGCAGGAGGCGGGCATGGTGGGCCAGGGCCAGCCCGGCCGGGGTCGGCCGCACCCCGCGCCGCCCGCGTTCGAGCAGCGGCGTCCCCAGCGTCTCCTCCATGCCGCGGATGCGGGCGCTGGCCGATGCCAGGGCCATGTTGGTCCGCTCCGCACCGTGCGTGATGCTGGCGGCCTCGGTCACGTGCAGGAACAGGCGCAGGTCGGTCAGATCGAAGCGCATCGCGGCCGCCGCTCGGGTCCGGGGGATGGGGCGGCTCAGCCTGCCTTCGTCCCCCACGAAGACAGGCTGAGCCACATCCAGATTGCCCGGCGGGCGCCGGCGGGATCAAGTGGTCGCCATGTCCGACCTTCCCTTCCTCCTCCCGCCCTTCCCCGTGCTGGCCGTCACGGCCGCCACCTTTCTGCTCGCCGGCCTGGTCAAGGGGGTGATCGGGCTGGGCCTGCCCACCGTGGCCGTCGGCCTGCTGGGGCTGGTCATGGCCCCGGCCGAGGCGGCGGCGCTGCTGATCGTGCCTTCGCTGGTGACGAATCTCTGGCAGCTCGCCGCGGGTCCCCGCATCGGTGCGCTCGTCGACCGGCTGTGGCCGATGATGCTGGCCATCGCGCTGGGGACCTGGGCCGGCAGCGGCCTCATCGCCGCCTCGCAAGCGGCCGCCGACCGGGCCACCACGGCGCTCGGGGTGGCGCTGGTCCTCTATGCGGCGGTCGGCTTGGCGGCGTGGCGCCTGCGCGTTCCCGGCCATGCGGAAAGCTGGCTGTCGCCCCTGGTCGGGGTGGCCACCGGCGTGGTGACGGCGGCCACCGGCGTGTTCGTGATCCCCGCCGTCCCCTACCTCCAGGCGCTGGCCCTGGAGCGGGACGAGCTGGTGCAGGCGCTCGGCCTGTCCTTCACGGTCTCCACCCTGGCGCTGGCCGCGGGGCTCGCCCACCACGGCCTGTTCGAGGGGGCGGCGGCCGGGGCGTCGCTCCTGGCGCTGGGCCCGGCGCTGGCCGGCATGGCGGCGGGCCAGTGGTTGCGCCGCCGGGTCAGCCCGGCGCTGTTCCGGCGCTGCTTCTTCCTCGGCCTGCTCGCCCTCGGCGCCCATTTTGCCCTGCGGGCCACGCTGGGCGCCGGGTGACGGCTGTTATTCGGCGGCGTGGAGGGCGGGTGCGGTGCCCAGGGCGGCGGCCATGCCCTGGGGGGCGGCGCAGTGGATGGCCATCAGCCGGCGCTCGACGCGGATCAGATATTCCCGTGCTTCAAGGCCGACCGGCCCACGGCTGTGTTCGCGAACGAGCTTGATCGCACGGCAGGCATAACCGCATTCCGTGGTCACAAATCGGCACATGCCACCCCTCCCGACGAAGGTCCTAAGACGTTAGTAGGTTGAGACTTTAGTGGGAAGAATGTAAATTTTTGGTAGATTTCGACGAACTTTCCTGCACGTGGATGACGGATTTCGACGAACTTTCCTGCGCGTGGACGACGCGGGCGAAGCGCGCCGGTGGTGGCGCCCGTCTTCGGCGCGGGGGCAACCCGCCCCGCAGGATCAGGGTGGCGTGCCGCGCAGGGCGTCGGCGGGGCGGGGCCGTCCCGTCCGGGCCAGCAGGCGGGTCTTGAAGCCCTCCAGATAGGAGAGGATCACCGGCACCACCACCAGCGTCAGGATCGTGGAGCTGATGAGCCCACCGATCACGGCGTGCGCCATGGGCGCGCGCTGCTGGGCACCCTCGCCGATGCCGAGCGCCAGCGGCACCATGCCGAAGATCATGGCCATGGTGGTCATGACGATGGGGCGCAGCCGGATGACGCCGGCCTCGACCAGCGCCTCGGCCAGGCCGGCGCCGCGCGCCCGCGCCTGGTTGGCGAAGTCGACCAGCAGGATGGCGTTCTTGGTCACCAGCCCCATCAGCATGATGAAGCCGATGGCGCTGAAGATGTTCAGGGTCGAGCCGGCGGCCAGCAGGCCGAGGAAGACCCCGACCAGCGACAGCGGCAGCGAGGCCATGATGGCGATCGGCTGGAGGAAGCTGCCGAACTGCGAGGCCAGGATCAGGTAGATCAGGATCACCGCCAGGAGCAGCGCCTGCGTCGCATAGCCGGTGGTTTCCGCGATGTCCTTGGTGGAGCCGCCGAAGACGATGCGGTAGCCGGGTGGCAGTTCGATCGCCGCGATGGCCGCCTGGAGGTCGCGCCCGGCGTCGCCGGCCGGGCGGCCCTGGACGTTGGCCTGCACGTTCACCTCGCGCGACAGGTCGCGCCGGTTGATCTGCGAGGCGCCGTAGGTGGTGTCGATGCGGCCGACCTGCGACAGCGGGACCATCCGCGGCGTCCCGTTGGCGTCCTCGGAGCCGGTCAGGTAGATTCGGTCGAGATCGGCGCGGCCGGTGCGGTCGCCCTCGGGCAGGCGGACCAGCACGTCGTAGGTCTCGCCGTCCGGCGCCTTCCAGGTCGACACCGTGTCGCCGGCGAACAGCGGGCGCAGCGTGTCGGCGACCTGCGCTGTGCCGATGCCGAGGTCGCTGGCCAGCTCGCGCTCCAGCCGGACCGACAGGGTCGGCTTGGCGGCCTTCAGGCTGCTGTCCACGTCCACGAAGCCCGGGATGCGCGCCATGGCACCGGTCACCTCGCGGGCGATGCGGTCCAGCTCGGCGATGTCGCGGCCCTGGACCGAGACCTGGATCTGCTTCTGCACGCCGCCCACGCCGGGGATGCCGATTCCGACGGCGATTCCGGGGATGGCCTCCAGCCGCTCGCGGAAGGCCGGGGCGAGCGCGTGGGGCGAGCGCGTGCGCTGTCCGATCGGCTTCAGGCGGACGTAGACGCTGCCGCGGTTGCGGCCGACCGCGGCGCCGGTGTTGACGGTGGCGTAGGTGTAGGCGACTTCCGGGAACTCGCGGATCGCCGCCTCCACCTGCCGCAGCTTGGCGGTGGTGTAGTCCAGCGAGGAGCCGACCGGGGTCTCCACGTCCAGGATGCTCTCGCCGAGGTCGACGGCCGGCACGAACTCCACGCCGATTCGCGGCACCAGCAGGAAGCTGCCGGCGAAGACCACGGCGGCGGCCAGCAGCACCAGCCAGCGCCGGCGGAGCGCCCAGCCCAGGACCCGCCCGTAGAGGCGCGCCAGCGCCTCGAAGCGCCGTTCGAAGCCGGCGGCGAATCGGCCGAAGAGGCTGCGCCCGTGCTGCCCGTGGGCGGCCGGGTCGTACCACAGGCTGGACAGCATGGGGTCGAGCGTGAAGGACACGAACAGCGAGATCAGCACCGCCGCCGACACGGTGATGCCGAACTGGAGGAAGAAGCGGCCGATGATGCCGCCCATGAAGGCCACCGGCAGGAACACCGCCACGATGGTCAGGGTGGTGGCGAGCACCGCCAGCCCGATCTCGGCGGTGCCGTCCAGCGCCGCCTGGCGGTGCCCCTGGCCCTTGGCGAGGTGGCGCATGATGTTCTCGCGCACCACGATGGCGTCGTCGATGAGGATGCCGATGGCCAGCGACAGCGCCATCAGCGTCATCACGTTCAGCGTGAAGCCGAAGGCCGCCAGCACGCCGAAGGTGCCGAGCACCGCCACCGGCAGCGTCAGCGCGGTGATCACCGTGCTGCGCCAGGAACCCAGGAACAGCATCACGATCAGCACGGTGAGGATGCCGCCCTCGATCAGCGTGCGCTGCACGTTGCTGAGCGAGCCGGTGATCCCGCGCGAGGTGTCGCGCACCACGTCGAGCGCCACGTCGGGGGGCAGCGAGCCGTCGGCCCGCAGTTCGTCCAGCGCCCGGTAGAGGCCGCGCGCCACCTCCACCGTGTTGGCCCCCTGCACCTTCACCACGTCGACCGCCAGCGAGGGCGCGCCGTTGAACAGGGCGACCGATTCCTGCTCCTCCTGGCCGTCGATGACCTCGGCGACCTGGCGCAGGCGCACGGGCTCGCCGCCGCGCCGCGCGACGATGAGGTCGAGGAGCTGGCGCGGTTCGACGACCCGGCCGTCGACCTGGACCACGCGCTCCGAACCGCCGCCCGACACGGTGCCGGCCGGCCGGTCCTGGTTCTCCTCGCGGATGGCGCGGATGACCTGGTCGACGCCGACCCCCAGCGCCTCCAGCCGCTCCGGGCGCAGCCGCACCTGGATCTGCCGCTTGACCCCGCCGGCGATGGCCGCCCGGCCGACCCCCCGCACGTTCTGCAGGCGCTTCAGAACGATCTGGTCGGTCAGGGTGGTGAGGTCGCGCAATCCCCGGATGTCCGACTTCACGGCGACCGACAGGATCGGCTGGTCGTCCGGGTTGAAGCGGGTGATCTGCGGATCCTCCACCTCGTCGCGGAAAGCCGGGCGCAGGGCCGAGACCTTTTCGCGCACGTCCTGGAGGGCCTGGGCCGAGGCGGTCTTCAGGTCGAACTCGGCGATCACCACCGACCGGCCCTCGTAGCTGCGCGAGGTCAGCGTCTTGATGCCGGCGATGGTGTTGACCGCGTCCTCCACGGGACGGGTGACGTCGGTCTCCACCGATTCCGGGCTGGCCCCGGGATAGGCGGTGGAGATGACGACGAGCGGAAAGTCGACGTCGGGGAACTGGTCGACGCCCAGGCGCTGGTACGAGAACAGCCCCAGCACCATCAGCGCCACCATCATCATGGTGGCGAAGACCGGGTTGTCGACGCTGATGCGGGTGATCGGCATCGCCCGTCCTCAGCTTCCCGTGACCGTCACCGGCCGTCCGGCGGTCAGGCCGGGCAGGGGGGCGGTGACCACGAGGTCGCCATCCTCCAGCCCGTCCACCCGGACCAGTTCGCCGCGCGACCAGACGTCGAGCCGCTGCACCTTGCGGCGCTCCAGCCGGTCGCCGGCGACCACCAGCACGAAATCGCCCTGGTCGCTGCTGCGGATCGCGGCGGGGGGCAGGGCGAAGGCGTGCCCGGCCTCGGCCACCACGGCGTCGCCGGCGGCGAACATGCCGCCGCGCAGGCTGCCGTCGGCGTTGTCCAGGCTGATGTAGACGGGGATGGCGCGGGTGCCGGCGCGGGCCATGGGATTGATGCGCGCGATGGTGCCTTGGAAGCCCCGCTCGCCGAAGCCCTCGACGCGCAGCAGGACGGTCTGGCCGGGCTTCAGCCGCGCCACGTCGTCGGCGGGAACGGTCGCCTCGACCTCGACCCGGCTGAGGTCGACGATGGAGAACATGCGGGCGTTCACCGCCAGCGTCTCGCCGGGGTTGACCGCGCGCTCCGCCACCACGCCGTCGATGGGGCTCAGCACCACGGCGTCGCGCAGCGCCTTGCGGGCCAGCTCGACCTGGGCCTCCAGCGCCCCCACCTGGGCCTGCTGGAACTGGTAGGTGCTCTGCGCCTCGTCCAGGCTGGTCTCGGCGATGATGTCCTTCCGGCGCAGGGCCAGGTTCTTGGCCCGGGTCTTCTCGGCCAGCACGAGCTGTGCCTTGGCTCCGGCCAGGTTGCTCAGCTTCTCGTTCAATCGGGCGGTCAGCTCCGCGGTGTCGAAGCGGGCGAGCACCTCGCCCCGGCGCACCGCCTGGCCTTCGCGCACCGGCACCTCGACCAGCCGGGCCGCGACCTCCGACTTCACCAGCGATTGTTCCAGCGGTTGCACCGACCCGCTGAGCCGCACCGTGTCGGTCAACCGGCGCGGCGCGACCCGGGTCACCTCCACCGCGGCCAGCTCCACCGGCCGTTCGGACGGCGGCGGGGCGGGCACGGCCGGCACCGCGGCCGACCCGCCGCCCC
>JAEZHQ010000490.1 GCA_023416455.1 Pseudomonadota bacterium
GCGCCAGCCCGACCGCCGCCAGCGTCCCGCCGGCGCGCGCCGCCACCCCGCCGGCTTCGGCCCTGGCGCCCACCCGGGCGCCGTCGAGGAAGGAAGAGGATGCGTCGTCCACCAGAACTCCCGATCCGCCGTTCGCCGCCATGATCCGTCACCGGGATGCCCGGCCCCCGTCAGCCCCGCACCGCGCGTCCCTTCAACTTGAAAACATAGGTAATGACTTCCGCGACCGCACGATAGTGCTCGGACGGCACTTCCTCGTCGATGTCGCAAGCGGCGTAGAGCGCGCGGGCGAGCGGCGGATTCTCCAGAACGGGAATGTCGTTCTCTTCGGCGATCTCGCGGATTTTAAAGGCGACGTTGTCCGCTCCCTTGGCGACCAGAACCGGGGCGTCCATCGCCTGGGGGTCGTATTTCAGGGCCACGGCGAAGTGGGTCGGGTTGGTCACCACCACGTCGGCGCTGGGCACCGCCGCCATCATGCGCTTGCGGGCCCGCTCGAAGCGCAGCTGGCGGATGCGGCCCTTGACGTGCGGGTCGCCCTCCTGCTGCTTGTGCTCGTCCTTCACCTCCTGCTTGGTCATCTTCATCTTCTTGCTGTGCTGCTGGCGCTGCCAGAACAGGTCGGCGGCGGCGATCAGCGTCAGGATGGAAAGGACGCCGGCCAGCAGGCGGAAGGTCAGCCCGTCCATCTCGCGGACGAGCAGCATCATGTCGATCCCGATGAAGCGCTCGATGGCCAGGAGCATCGGCTGGAGCGCCATGAAGGCGATGCCGCCGACCACCGCGAGCTTGGCCAGGCTCTTGGCCAGCTCGACCAGCTTGGTCACCGTGAACAGGTTGGCCAGGCCGCTGATCGGGTTGATCTTGCTGAACTTGGGCTGGATGAGCTGCCACGACACGTGCCATCCCTTCTGGCCGAGCGTGCCCAGTATGCCGGCCGCCATCAGCAGCAGGATGGGCATCCACAGCGCCCACAGGATGTCCAGCAGCAGCCGGAACAGAATGCCGCCGACCGCACCCCGGTCCATGATCAGCTGGTCGGCGTTGGCGACGTAGTAGTTCAGCCGCGGCAGCATCCCCTTGAGCGTGCCCGGCAGGATCGACACCAGGATGATCAGGGCGGCCGCCACCATCATCCAGTTGCCGATCTCCGGGCTGAGCGCGAACTGGCCCTGCTTGCGCGCCTCTTCGAGCTTTTTGCCCGTCGGCTCTTCCGTTTTGGACGACTCGTCGGCGTCTTCGGACATCGGCCCCTCGCCCCGCTCAGGTCGGTCTCAGGAAATCGACGAAGGCCGCCTCGAAGTGGGTCAGCCAGAACATCATCATCGCCGCCAGCGTCAGCGCGAACATGAACAGGCCGAGCGCCACCTGGAGCGAGGTGAACAGGAAGAACACCTGGATCTGGGGGGCCAGCTTGTTGAGCAGCCCGAGCGCCAGGGCGAACAGCATGCCGGAGATGAGGAAGGGGGCGGCCATCTGGACGCCCAGCACGAAGCTCTTGGCCACCAGCTGACCGACCAGGTTGGCCATGTCATCGACCGGGATGGGAGCGCCGGGGACGAAGGTGGCGTAGCTGTCGACAACCGCCATGATGAGCAGGTGGTGCAGGTTGGTGATGAAGATCAGCAGCAGCCCGAGCCAGCCCATCAGGGCGCCCGGCAGCGACCCCTGGGTGGCCATCGCCGGGTTGAACATCTGCGCGTTGGCCAGGCCGGCCTGGAGGCTGATGATGGTGCCCGCCACCTCCAGCGCCCCCATCAGCAGCCGCGCCACGGTGCCGAGGAAGACGCCCACCGCCATCTCCCCGACCATGAGGATGAGGAGGCCGAACGGCTCGGCCGGCATGGGCGGCAGGCGGTCGCGCAGCACCGGGGCGACCAGGACGCTGACGGCCAGCGCGAACAGCAGGCGGGTGCGCGTCGTGACGAAGGCGTCGCCGATCGTCGGCATCACGCTGAAAGCGGTGCCGACCCGGGTGAAGACCAGCAGCCAGACGAAGAGCTGCTCGCCCACCAGCTGTTGGAGGAGGTTCATCCGCCGGCGCCGGGGACGCCGATGGCTCCGGTCCCGATCGCCACGATCCGGTCGATCACCTCCTGCTGGAAGAAGCCCTGCAACTCCTCCAGCATGAAGGGCATGAGGAGGATCGACAGGCCGAAGACCAGCAGCACCTTCGGCACCATGGCCAGCGTCTGCTCGTTGATCTGGGTGACCGCCTGGAAGACCGAGATGAGGGTGCCCAGCGCCATCATGGCGACCAGGATCGGCCCCACCACGAAGACCAGCGTGACGATGGCGGTGCGGCAGATCGCGATGACTTCGGTTTCGCTCATGACGTCACGCCGCGGCGGAGGCGGGCATTGGCAATGCGGTGGGCCGGCGCCGCCGTCAGATCGGCATGCGCATGATTTCCTGATAGGCGTTCAACACCTTGTCGCGCACCGCCGTCACGGTCTGCAAGGTCACCTCGGCGTTGCTCACCGCCTGGACCACGTCGGTCAGGTCGGCCTGCCCGACCGCCGCCTTGGCGCTCATGGTCTCGCTCCGCTTGAGGACGCCGACCGCGCTCTGGGCGACCTCCTCCAGGGCGTCGCCGAAGGAGGGGCCGCCGCGCGCGGCCATGCCGGGGGTGACGGAGTTGGCCGCCGTGGTGGCGTAGGCGGCGGCGGCGTTGACCGGGTTGACCATGGGGTTCGGTCCCTTCCTTTACCTCGAACGGGCCGCGCAGGCACGGCGATGCGGAGCGGCGCGGGCGGCCGCCGTCAGGTGCGCAGGATATCGATGGTGCGCATGAGCATCTGGCGGGCGCTGTCGATGACCGACAGGTTGGCCTCGTAGGAGCGCTGCGCCTCGCGCATGTCCAGCGCCTCGACCACGGAGCTGACGTTGGGCAGAAGCACGTAACCGTCGGCGTCGGCCGACGGGTGCGAGGGGTCGTAACGCCGCTCGAAATCCTTCTTGTCCACGTCGATCTTGGCGACCCGCACGGTGTCGACGTCGAGCTGGCGGTCGAGCGCGTTCTGGAAGGTGACGACCTTGCGCCGGTACGGCAGGTCGCCCGGGGTTTCCGCCGTGGTGTTGGCGTTGGCCAGATTCTCGGCGATGACCCGGAGCCGGGTGCCCTGGGCCTTCATGCCGGAGGCGGAAACCGCCATCGCCTTGTAGAGATCCATCGGCCGCCTCCTCAGTTGCCGGTCCGGATGGCGGTCCGGATCATGGTGACCTGCTTCTTGTAGAGGTTCGTCATGGTCTGGTAGTCCATCGCGGTCTGCCCGACCTTCAGCATCTGCTCTTCCAGGATCACGTTGTTGCCCGTGGGCGAGGTCTCGTACGGGTTGCCCTGGCGCTGCACCTTGTCGAGGCCGCCGGTGCCGCGCGTGCCCTGGAGATGGGCCGGGCTGGTGGTGGCCGCCGGCAGCCGCCGCTGGTCGCCCAGCGCCTCGCGGAAGGTGAAGGGCTTCAGGTCGCGGCTCTTGTACTGCGGCGTGTCGGCGTTGGCGACGTTCTGGGCAAGCACCTCCTGCCGCTGGGTGAGCCAGCCCATCTTGCGCGACATCAGCTTGAAGAGGCCGAGATTGCTGAGGTCCATGGCCCTGTCCCGGAAGAGGAGGCGTTGCGCGCGGGCGCGAAGGCCCGGACGCACCGGATCACCACGATGGTCCCCTGTTTATGTTAATGAAAGATGAATTCCGGACGGCGGATACGCCGCAACGCCGCTTTCACGCTTCGTTAAGCATGCTCCTCCAGGATGCCCGCATCGCTCCAGGCCATCCGGCGGGAAATCCTTTGTCCGTGCCGCCTTCCGACCAACGCCCTCCCGCGCGCCGCCCCGTGGCGGTGGCGCTGAAACACGAGCTGGGAACGCCGTCCCTGCCCAGGATCGTGGCCACCGGCAAGGGCCATGTGGCCGAGCAGATCCTGGAGCTGGCCTTCGCCAACGGCGTGAAGGTGCGCGAGGACGCCGACCTCGTCCAGGTCCTCTCGGCCATCGACCTGGACAGCGACATCCCCATCGAGGCCATCGCCGCGGTGGCGGAGATCCTGGCCCACGTCTACCGCGCCAACGGCACGCTGCCGCCGGACCCCGACGAGACCGGCCCGGGGGAGCCGCCGTGACCGCCGCGCTGCGCCGGGACATCGCCGCCGTCGCCGCCGCGCTCGACGAGGCGCGCGCGCAGGCCGAGGCCGGGCTGTTGGTCGAGCTGGACGGGCTCGCCGCCCGAATCGGCGCGCTGTGCGCCGCCG
>JAEZHQ010000515.1 GCA_023416455.1 Pseudomonadota bacterium
GGTCAGGCGGGTGACGTCGCCGGCGTGCAGCCGGGCGGACGCCGGATCGCGCGCCGCCAGCTCGGCGCGGAAGGCGTCGCCGCCGATCGCCGCGTAACGCTCCCGCGCGGCGTGGCGGATCGTCTCCGGAACCGGCGGAACATCGCTCAACCCCTGCATCAGCGCGCGCAGGTACAGGCCCGTGCCGCCCACCACCACCGGCAGCCGCCCCTGCCCCTGCGCCTCGCCGATGGCGTCCAGCGCCATGCGCCGCCACGCCGCCGCCGAACCGCGGACGGCCGCCGGCAGCACGCCGTACAGCCGGTGCGGCGCGCGCGCCAGGTCGGCGGCCCCCGGCCGGGCGGTGACCACCTCCAGCTCGGCGTAGAGCTGCATGCTGTCGGCGTTGATGACCGTCCCGCCGAACGCCTCGGCGACGTCGAGCGCCAGGCCCGACTTGCCCGACGCCGTCGGCCCGCCGATCACCACGACCTTCACGTCCTCAGCCATACCCTGCGCCCGTCCCGTCCGCTCCGCCCGGCAGGCTGTCCGAACGCCGCCCACCAGGGGGACGGGTTCGGACGTCCTGCAAAACCGGCCTGATCGCCCCGCGGCCCCAGCGTATGGCAGGGAAGGACGGCCCGGTGCAACCCGCCTGACAGGCGCCACCCCCTTCGGCGGGCGGCGATGCCGCGGGTGGCGGCGGCGCGGGGTGGCGAAACGGCGGCGCGGTGTGCTAGGGAGCCCTGCCATTGTCCGCCGGAAGCCGACCCATGAACGCCGTCGCCACGCTGATCGCCCCCTCTCCCCTCGACGAAGAGGCCGCCCAGGCCGCGCGCGCCACTCTGGCCGCGCTGGGCGCCGAGGCCGGCCGGCCGGACTGGCTGGCTCCGGGCCGGGCCTGCGACATCCCCTTCGAGGGGCTGGCGCCCGAGCAGGCCGAGGCCGCGGTGCGCCGCGCGCTCGGCGGCCTGCCGGTGGACGTGATCGCGCAGCCGCTGGCCGGCCGGCGCAAGCGCCTTCTGGTGGCCGACATGGAGTCCACCATCATCGAGCAGGAGATGCTGGACGAGCTGGGCGACTTCGTCGGCCTGAAGGACCACATCGCCGCCATCACCACCCGCGCCATGAACGGCGAGATCGACTTCAAGGCCGCGGTGCGCGAGCGCGTCGCCCTGCTGAAGGGCCTGCGGGAGGAGGTCGTCGACACGGTGTGGCAGCGCGCCACCCTGATGCCGGGCGCCCGTGCCCTGGTCGCCACCATGCGCGCCGGCGGCGCCACCTGCGTGCTGGTGTCCGGCGGCTTCCGCTGCTTCACCGGGCGGGTGAAGGACTGGGTCGGATTCGACGACGACCGCGGCAACGAGCTGGAGGTCGTGGACGGGATCATGACCGGCGCCGTCATCGAGCCGATCCTCGACAAGGACAGCAAGCTCCAGGCTCTGCTCGCCTACGCCGGGGAGCGCCACATCCCGGTGGCCGAGACCATGGCGGTCGGCGACGGCGCCAACGACCTGCCCATGCTTCTGGCCGCCGGGCTCGGCGTCGCCTACCACGCCAAGCCGGCGGTCGCCGCGGCGGCCCGGGCCCGCATCGACCACGGCGACCTCACCGCCCTGCTCTACGCCCAGGGCTACCGGGCGGGCGACATCGTCGAGGGGTGACGGCGCCGCCTCACGGCACCGCCGCCGCCTTGGGCACCGCGGCGGCCGTGGCCGCCGCCTTGGACGGAGCGGCGGCCGTGGCCGCCGCCTTGGTCTGGGCCATCTGCTCCAGCCGGGAGCGGTAGCCGGCGACCGCGGTCGCCACCTCGGCCACCATGGACTCCAGGGAACGGCCGGGATCGGCCGCCTGCATCAGGTCGCGCGCCAGGCCACGCAGGCGCTCCAGTTCCCCGGCCGGGGCCGCGCCGCCGCCCTGGGTGCGCAGCTCCTCGACCAGCCCCTTCAGCGCGCGGCAGGCCTCCTCGACCGCCTTGTCGCTGCGCTCGGCAAGGCGGCGCAGCAGGTCGTCGAGGAAGCCGGGCACGCGGGCCAGATGCTCCGCCGCCAGACGCTCGGGCGGATCGGCCGACAGGCCGGGCACGGCGAATTCCACCAGGAAGGCGATCTGGATGGTGGCGCGCAGAAGCTTCTGCTCGTTGACGAACAGGTTGGCGTCGGCCATCAGCTGGCGCGTGTTGATGTGGCCCCAGCGGTTGGTCGCCTTCAGGCGCAACGTGTTGGGCGCGTCCAGCAGCGGCACCTGCGTGCCGTCGCGCGGCGCCTTGCGGCGGTCGGGGCCGGTGTAGTCGGCGGTCACCACGAACCGCTTGCGCGCCTCGATCATGGTGGCGAGGCGGTCCTGCACCTGCTTGGGCGACACCGGCTTCACCAGCAGGTCGTCGGCGCCCACGTTGGAGACGCGCATCAGCAGCACGGGGGTCGGCTGCCAAGTGGTGGCGACCATGCAGGCGTAGGGGTTGCGGGTGCCGGGCTCGTTGCGCAGGCTGCGGAACAGCCGCAGCGCCTCCGCCTCCTCGCCGTCGACGTCGATCAGGATCAGATCCGGGGTGGCCGACCCCATCGGCTCGGCCGCCTCGCGGACCGAGGGGTAGGTCTCCACCCGCTTCAGCCCCAGGCGGGACAGCACGTCGCGCAGCAGCCGCAGCGTGTTGTGCTGGGTGTCGATGATCGCGGCGTCGACCAGGGAGAAGTCATAGTCTGGCATGATCGGTTCCGGACGGCGGGCCACACCGCCAGCGACCTTAGAGCGGATCGCGGAAAATCGAAATCGATTTGAAGCGTGAACCCGCTCGTCAAACAATGGCGCGGAGAGTCGTGCGTTTCGGAAGGCTCTGTTCGCATTGTGCGTTGACGGCGTGACGGCACACCCCGCCGGATCGCCAATTATGTCCGGGAGACTGGAATGGACCAGAAGGCAGACTTTGTGCTGATCCCTCGTCCCGCAGGGTTTGGGGAGGACGGCCGACCGTGGCCAGTGTGTCCGTGCGGCGCGTGCCAGTCCACCACGCCCGCCTGGCTTGGCTGGCGAACGTGCCCATGCGGCGGCGCGTCGGGTGAAGTATGCAGCACCGGCACGCCGCATTGGATTGTGTTCGAACGCGCGCTCATCGAGCGGCGGCGTGTCGCCCGGCAGGAACGGCTGGAAGCCGATCGGGCCGACCGGGTGCGGGGCCGGATCACGGACCTCCGCACCAAGCGCTGACGCGCCTGGGCGCCGTGGCCAACGCCCGAAGGAGCGGCCGCGATGAGCTTGGTCGGCGCCGCATCGCGGTCAGGCCGGCCGACGGGCAAGGACCTCCTCAAAGGAGGAAAAGGAGATCAGGAACCAACTCGCATCGGCGCACGTCCCATCCGCCAGGGCGACCGCAACCTGGTAGGCGCGCATCGGTCCCTTATCGAAGATCGGACGGTGATGGGCAATGCGGTTGCGCATGGCTCGGATCTCGCCGGCCATCCCCCAGAGGTCCTCGCGGACCATCTCGTTGACGTTGATGAGCTGACTGGCTGGCACTTTGGCGCGCGCGGCGTAGGGACGAAAATGATGCGGGCGATTTGGCGAAACCGGTGATTTCGAGACGATCCTCTTGCTGGTGAACAACCGCTCAACGATCCGCCGCCGTAGGCGCGGAAAGGCTCCGGCCAGCGGATGCTGCAAGAAGAAGTGCTTGCGGTGTTTGAGCGAGAGGAGATTGTGCCAAAAGCCGAAGGTCATGCGGGCGACCACGTGTCCCGCCGTCATGGCGTGGCCGTGAGTCGCTTGGGCCTCGGCCGCGCTGTCGGCGAGTTCTTGGGCCTCCGCTTTCGATATCTGCCCGGTCAGCGATGGGTGCTCCCACCACTGCGGGCCGAACTCCTGGGTCAGCGTCCGGGCCAATCGGTTGCGCAAGACGACCTCCGCCGTCTGCAGCGGATGGTAGAGGCTTTCAGCCAGCCGCACATCCCAGAGAAGAAAGAGGAACGCCAGGTCGGGGCAGCCATTGGCCGGCGCCAGATAATGGTCGAGGCGTTCGCCGGACAACGAGTCGCGCAGGGCGGCTCGAGCGGCGGGCATCAGCGCGAATGCGGGTTGCCCGGACACGGGCATCGTACTATATATCCCTCAGACCAGGGACACGGTCGAGCTGTTGGATCCGCGGATCTGCAACATAGACCACCCTCGGAGAAGATCGGAGGCCGGGCGGAAACGCGCCGGCCTCATTCTTTTGGAGCACTTCCAACGAGGATTCAAGCACCCGCTGCGCCCAGGCTTCGTTTCGCCGGGTGACGGGAGGTCGCGCGGAGCGCCGGCGGGTGCGCTGTCCCTTCTCCCGGGGGTGCGATGCCGGCGGTTCCCGCCGGAACCGTGCGGCGCGGTGCCCTGGGAAGCGCGCGGTGAGTCAGCCGCGCCCATCGGTGAGCGGAGTGGCATCCGCCGGGGGTGTGCGGAGGTGCGGGCGCGGCTCGGCGACCTTGCGCACAGGCTGCCCTGGGACATCACCACAACACACTGATGCGGAGACGAGAGTCTGGCAAAGCGGCAGACGCGCCGGAACGCTGGACAAAGTCTTTGGCTCTGTTGGCGTTGAGTGTTGAACGGTGCCCCGATCAGGCAACCACGTCGGCCGTGAAGCACGGGACGTCCATGCTCGCTGAGCCGGGTCGCTACCGGTCAAGCCAATGTGCTATCGTGTTCCGGGAGTCGGGAGAGAGGGCGACGATGGAGCGGCCGAAACCCAAGATGTGGATGAGCCGTGAGGAATTCCGGCAATGGGTCGACGAGCAGGACGACGGACGCTTCGAGCGCGTCGAGGGCCAGCCGGTGGCCATGTCTCCTGAGCGGCTGGGTCATACCCGCCTCAAGTACCGGATCTGGCAGGCGCTGGACGCCACGCTCTCCGACAGCGGTCTGGGCTGCGAAGCGATCGGCGATGGCGCCACGGTCGAAATCAACGAGGATCTCGACTACGAACCGGATGTGCTGGTCGAGTGCGGAGACCGGACGTCGAACGATGAAGTGGCCGCAGCCAATCCGATCATCATCGTCGAGGTGCTGTCGAGGGGAACGAAGGGCGTGGACACCGGGGCGAAGCTCACCGGGTACTTCTCGGTTCCCAGCGTCATGCACTACGTGATCTGCCACGCGGACCGGAAGCTGGTCATCCACCACCGACGGGATGGGGTGGATTATCGAACGCGCATCCTGCATGGCGGAATCCTCGAACTTGATCCGCCCGGCATCACGATGGACCTGGACACGGTCTATCATAAGGCGGGCATCTGAGCGCGGTTCGACGAGCGGTCACAACTGGCGGCCCCGGACCGAGGCCTCAACAACAAGCGCTAACTGAGCCTTTCGGAATGATCGCAGGACGATCCCCCAGGGCTCCGCCACCGCCCACCGGAACGTGTCATACCATTTCCGGAACGATGTGGGCGCGCGGCCGCAGCCGCGGCCGGACGTTCCGGCCCTGGTATCAGCGCTCGCGCGTTTCCACCAGGACGAACACCAGCGCCGCGCGCCCGTCAACCGGGATGGAACGGCCGGCGAGCTGCATGCGCTCGTCCCCGGCCCCGTCGGGCACGCGGGTGTCGAGGACGCAGCGCCAGCCGCGGCCGCCCGGCACGTCGGGCAGCGTGACGTTCACGGTGTCGGCGTGGGCGTTCAGGACGATCAGCAGCACGTTGTCGTCCACCGGCGCCCCGTCCGGGCCGGGATGAACCCCGGCGTGGCCGTTCAGCAGCAGGACGATGCAGCGCGCCTGCGCGTTGCGCCAGTGCTCGGCGGTCTTCTCCACCCCCTGCGGGGTGAACCAGACGATGTCCTTCAGCCCGTTGGGGGCGGCCTGGCGCCCGTGCAGGAAGACCGGGCGGCGCAGCACCGGGTGGGCCTTGCGCAGCGCGATCAGCCGCCGGACGAAGGCCAGCGTCTCGCCGCCGTCCGCCCGGCCGCTCGCCCAGTCCAGCCAGGACACCGGGTTGTCCTGGCAGTAGGCGTTGTTGTTGCCCTTCTGGGAATGGCCGATCTCGTCGCCGGCCAGCATCATCGGCGTGCCCTGCGACAGGAACAGCGTGGCCAGCAGGTTGCGGCGCTGGCGGGCGCGCAACGCCCGGATCGCCGGGTCGCCGGTCTCCCCCTCCACCCCGTGGTTCCAGGAATGGTTGGCCGAGTGGCCGTCGCGATTCTCCTCGCCGTTGGCCCAGTTGTGCTTCTCATTG
Source organism: Pseudomonadota bacterium (assembly GCA_023416455.1). Taxonomy (GTDB): domain Bacteria; phylum Pseudomonadota; class Alphaproteobacteria; order Azospirillales; family Azospirillaceae; genus Azospirillum. Next base: position 6,180 of record JAEZHQ010000515.1, read on the forward strand.
TAGGAGACGACGTCGGCCAGCGTGAAGCCGTCGTGCGCGGTGACGAAGTTCACCGACGCCCAGGCCCGCCGCCCGCGCTTCTCGAACAGGTCGGAGGAGCCGGCGACGCGGCCGGCCAGTTCCGGCAGCATGCCCTCGTCGCCGCGCCAGTAGCGGCGCACCGTGTCGCGGTAGCGGTCGTTCCACTCCGCCCAGCCCGGCGGGAAGTTGCCGACCTGGTAGCCGCCGGGGCCGACGTCCCAGGGCTCGGCGATCAGCTTCACGTCGGCCAGCGCCGGGTCCTGCCGGATGGCGTCGAGGAAGCCGGCGCCGGGGTCGAAACCGTAGGATTCGCGGGCCAGCACGGTGGCCAGGTCGAAGCGGAACCCGTCCACATGCATGTCGCACACCCAGTAGCGCAGGCTGTCCATGACCATCTGGAGCACGCGCGGGTGGGTCAGGTTCAGGGTGTTCCCGGTGCCGGTGTCGTTGATGTAGAAGCGCGGGTTGTCGGGCAGCAGGCGGTAGTAGCTGAGGTTGTCGATCCCCTTGAAGGACAGGGTGGGGCCGAGGTGGTTGCCCTCGCCCGTGTGGTTGTAGACGACGTCCAGGATGACCTCGATCCCCGCCTCGTGCAGGCGGGCGACCATGGTCTTGAACTCCGACAGGACGCCGGTGGTCATGTAGCGCGGCTCCGGCGCGAAGAAGCCGATGGTGTTGTATCCCCAGTAGTTGTGCAGCCCCTGGGCGACCAGATGGCGGTCGTCGGTGAAGGCCTGCACCGGCAGCAGCTCGACCGAGGTGACCCCCAGCGCCTTCAGATGCTCGATCACCGCGTGGCTGGACATGCCGGCGAAGGTGCCGCGCAGGGGGGCCGCCACCCCCGGATGGCGCATGGTGAAGCCGCGGACGTGGGCCTCGTAGAGGATGGTGTCCGGCCAGGGGACCAGCGGGTGCCGGTCGTTGCCCCAGGTGAAGGCGCGGTCCACCACGCGGCATTTGGGCATGCCGCGGGCGTTGTCGCGGCGGTCGAAGGAGAGATCCTCGCGGGTCGAGCCGACCCGGTAGCCGTAATGGGCGTCCGACCATCGGAACGGCCCGAACAGCGCCTTGGCGTAGGGGTCGAGCAGCAGCTTGTTGGGGTTGAAGCGGTGCCCCGCCGCCGGGTCGTAGGGGCCGTGGACCCGGTAGCCGTAGAGCAGCCCGGGCCGCGCGTCCGGCAGGTAGCCGTGCCACACCTCGTCGGTGTGTTCGGGCAGCACGACGCGCTCGATCTCGCGCTGGCCGGTCTTGTCGAACAGGCACAGCTCCACCTTCTCGGCGTGCGCGGAGAACAGGGCGAAGTTGACCCCGGATCCGTCCCAGTTGGCGCCCAGCGGATGGGGCTTGCCGGGCCAGACCGCGGTGCGTGCGGCGACGACGTTGGCCATCAGGCGGCGCCCCCCCGGCCACCCGCCCCGCCCCGCCCCGGCGCGGGCGGACGGAGCGGACGCGCGGGACGCGGGACGGACGGGTCGGTCATGGGCGCATCCCCGGACGGCGCGGCGGCCGGGTCCTTCGAGTGGACGACCCGGTCAATAAAGAGGAGGCAGGTGCGACCCGTCAAGCGCGACCCGAAAGGGGTGCCCCCCGCCGCGGCCGTGCCCGTGCCTTCAGGGGGCGGTGCGCTGGAGCACCAGCGTGCCCAGCGGCGGCAGGGTGAGGGGCAGGGAATGCGGACGGCCGTGCCAGGGCACCGGCTCGGACTCGAGGCCGCCGGCGTTGCCGACCCCGCTGCCGCCGTAGAGGGCGGCGTCGGTGTTGAGGATCTCCGCATAGCGGCCGGGCAGCGTCACGCCGACGCGGTAGCCGGTGCGGGGCAGCGGGGTGAAGTTGCAGACCACCACCACATGGTGCTCCGGATCCGCGCTGTCCTTGCGCAGGAAGGCGATGACGGAGTTGTCGCTGTCGTTGGCCTCGATCCACTCGAAGCCGTCGGGATCGCAGTCGGTCCGGTGCAGCGGCCCGAGCGCCCGGTACATCCGGTTGAGGTCGCGGACGAGGCTTTGCAGGCCGCGGTTCAGCGGCTCGTCCAGCAGGTGCCAGTCGAGGCTGCGGTCCTCGCTCCATTCCCGCCACTGGGCGAACTCGCCGCCCATGAACAGCAGCTTCTTGCCGGGGTGGGCGAACATGAAGCCGTAATAGGCGCGCAGGTTGGCGAACTTCCGCCAGTCGTCGCCCGGCATCTTGTTGATGAGAGAGCCCTTGCCGTGCACCACCTCGTCGTGGCTGAGCGGCAGGACGAAATTCTCCGAGAACTGGTAGACGAGGCCGAAGGTCATCTGGTGGTGATGGTAGCGGCGGTGGATGGGGTCCTTGGCCATGTACTCCAGCGTGTCGTGCATCCAGCCCATGTTCCACTTGTAGCCGAAGCCGAGCCCGCCGAGATAGACGGGCTTGGAGACGGCCGGCCAGGCGGTGGACTCCTCCGCCACGGTCATGACGCCCGCGTGCTGGCCATAGGCCAGCTCGTTCATCCGCTTCAGGAAGGCGATGGCCTCCAGGTTCTCGCGCCCACCGAAGCGGTTGGGGATCCACTCGCCGGCCTTGCGGCTGTAGTCGAGGTAGAGCATGGAGGCGACGGCGTCGACCCGCAGCCCGTCCAGCCCGTACTGGTCGAGCCAGAACAGCGCGTTGCCGAGCAGGAAGCTCTGCACCTCGTTCCGCCCGAAATTGTAGATCAGCGTGTTCCAGTCCTGGTGGTAGCCCTGGCGCGGGTCGGCGTGCTCGTAGAGATGGGTGCCGTCGAACCAGCCGAGCCCGTGCGGATCGGCCGGGAAATGCCCGGGCACCCAGTCGAGCAGCAGGCCGATGCCGGCGCGGTGGCAGGCGTCGACGAAATGCCGGAAGTCCTCCGGCGTGCCGTGCCGGCTGGTCGGCGCGTAGAGGCCGATGGGCTGGTAGCCCCAGGAGCCGTCGAAGGGATGCTCGGTGATGGGGAGCATCTCGATGTGGGTGAAGCCCATGTCCTGGACGTAGGGGATCAGCCGCTCGGCCAGCTCCCGGTAGGTCAGGTAGCGGTTCCCTTCCTCCGGAACCCGCGCCCAGGAGCCCAGATGGACTTCGTAGATGGAGATGGGGGCGGTGCGATCGGCGGCGGCGGCGCGGCTCCTCCGCCACTCCCCGTCGTCCCGCGCGTGCGCCGGCAGGCCGTGCACGATGGAGGCGGTCAGCGGCCGCATCTCCGCCTGGAAGGCGTAGGGGTCGGCCTTCAGCGGCAGCAGGTCGCCGCCGGCCCCCTTGATCTCGTACTTGTAGCGCTCGCCGACCTTGGCGTGGGGCACGAAGATTTCCCACACGCCGGCCTCGACGCGCCGGCGCATGGGCAGGCGGCGGCCGTCCCAGTCGCAGAAATCGCCGACCACGCTGACCCGGCGCGCGTTGGGCGCCCACACGGCGAAGGCCACCCCCGCCACCCCGTCGATCTCGCGCGGGTGGGCGCCCAGCCGCTCGTAGGAGCGCAGGTGGGTGCCTTCGGCCAGCAGGTGGATGTCGAGTTCGCCCAGCACGTGCGAGAACCGGTAGGCGTCCTCGAACTCGACCGTGGCCAGCGGGAACTCGACGCGCAGCCGGTAGCGGAAGCGTTCGCGGCGCCCGGGCAACGTGGCGACGAAGAAGCCCTCGTCATGGACCTTCTCCGCCTCGCCCGCCGGGTCGCCGCTGGCCGCGTCGACGACCCAGACGCGGCGGGCGCCGGGCAGGAAGGCGCGGACCTCCAGCGGCCCGTCCGGCCCGTCCTGGTGCATGCCCAGGACGGCGAAGGGGTCGCCGTGGTCGGCCTGGACGATCGCCTCGATGCCCGCGCGCAGCGGCGACGCCACCGGCTGGCGGGCCGCCGGCGCATCGGCCCGGTTCCCCTTTCGGATGTCGTTCGGCATCGCTTGACCTTCTCCCCCTGCCCCTCGTCCTCGCGGCGTGAACACCCGCGCCCCGGACTTCGTCACGTCTTGGCCGGCCGCGCCGGCGGGCGGGCGCCCGCCCTCAGGGCGCCTCGTCCAGCAGACCGAGCACGCCCCTGACCGGGACGCGGATCCAGCCCGGCCGGTTCGCCGCCTCGTAGGCGATCTCGTAGAGCGCTTTCTCCATCAGGAACAGGGAAAGCAGGCGGCGGCCGGCCTCCTCGTCCTCCGGCCAGCCCGGGCAGCCGCCGATGGCGGCGCGGTAGGCGTCGAGGAAAGCCTGGCTGCTGCGCCGCTCCCAGTCGCGGGCGGCCTCCATCATGGGTCCGGCGGCCCCCTCCTCCCCCGTCTCGTCGAGCCGGAACAGCGCCGTCCAGGTCGCGTAGTTGAAGGAGCGCAGCATGCCCGCCACGTCGCGCAGCGGGTTGTGCTTGGCCCGGCGCTCCTCCAGAGTCTTCGCCGGCTCCCCCTCGAAATCGATGATGAACCAGTCGTTCTTGACGCGCAGCACCTGACCCAGGTGGTAGTCGCCGTGGATGCGCGTCTTCATCGCCGTCACCGGCCGGTCGGTCAGCCCGGCCAGCCACTCCATCACCGCGCCGCGGCGGGCGAGCAGCCTTTCGGCCTCCTCCCGCTGGGCGGGGTGGAGCCGGTCGAGCGCGCAGGACAGTCCGGCGAAGGCCGCATCGGCCTGGCGGCGGGCGGCGGCGGACCAGGCGGCGAGGTCGTCCGCGGTCACCGGCTCCGGATCGAAGGCCGGGTCGCCGCTGCGCCGGGACAGCGCGCAGTGCAGCTCCGCGGTGCGCTGGCCCAGCGTCGCCATCATGGCGAGATGGATGCCGAAATGGTCGTTGTCGGCGGGCTCGCCCACCTCCGGGTCGACGCCGAGACGGACGTCCTCCAGGTTGCGCACCAGGGCGTCGAGCGTGCTGCTCCAGCCGTCGCCCTGATTGCGGACGAAGCCCTGCGCGACGGCCAGCGCCGTCGGCGTGCCGTCCTCGGCGATGTGCTCCACGGCTCCCAGAAGCGGCGGCGTGTTGGCGAAGCCGGCCACCTCGGTCAGGAAGCGCGCGATCTCCAGCTCCGGATGCTCGCCGCGGGTGAGGCGGCGGAACAGCTTGACCACCGCCTGGTCGCCCACGAGGACCGAGCTGTTGCTCTGCTCCACGGCGAGACGGCGGACCTCCGTCCCCTCCGGCAGGACCAGCTCGGCCAGCCTTGCGGTCGGGGTGAAGCGCACCACACCGTGCGATGCGGGCACCTCGCCTCCGCCGCGCAGGGCGTCCAGGAGGGCGAAGGTGAAGGCGTCGGTCTGCACCGCGTCGTAGATGGCCCCCGTCCGCGGCCCGCGCCGCGCCTTGGCCAGCGTGTAGGGCAGCAGCGGCCAGCCCAGGTTGCCGGCGTTGTCCTCCCAGCTCATGGCGAGGGGCAGCAGGTAGGACTGCGTCCGCTCCTCCCCCGGCGCGCCCTCCAGGCCGACCTCGGCCCAGGCCAGCATGAAGCCGTCGCCCGGCCCCTTGAGATGGGCGTAGACCGGGACCTGCGCGCTTTCGATCCGCCGGTCCTTGGCGGCGAACCAGCGCTGGTTGGGCAGGAACGCCTGGAAGATGTCGCGGGCCAGCGCGTTGGCCGCCTGGCCGGTGATCAGGCTGCGCCAGCCGTCGCGCACCACCACGGTCAGCAGGTCGGGCACCGGGTCGGGCGTGGTCTCGTGCCAGCCCGGCAGCTCGGCCTCGGCGGCCAGCGCGAACCAGTAGAAGCCGTAGGCCGGCAGGGTCAGCAGATAGGGCAGATCGCCGATCGGCGGGAACACGGTGCGCCCCAGAAGCTCCACCGGGATGCGGTTGCGGAAGGGCTTGAGGTCCAGCTCGACCGCCTGCGCCGAGCGCGACAGGTTGGCCACGCACAGGACCGCCTGCTGCCCTTCCCCGGTGTCGAGGCAGCGCAGATAGGCCAGGATCTTGCGGTTGCCCGGATAGAGCAGCTGGAAGGAGCCGCGCCCGAAGGCCCGGTGCTGCTGGCGCACCGCGATCAGGCGCTTCATCCAGTTCAGAAGCGAGGAGGGGTTGCGCTGCTGGGCCTCCACGTTCACCGCCTGGAAGCCGTAGATCGGATCCTGGATGGCCGGCAGAAAGAGCCGCGCCGGGTCGGTGCGGGAAAAGCCGCCGTTGCGGTCCGGCGACCATTGCATGGGGGTGCGCACGCCGTCGCGGTCGCCCAGGTAGATGTTGTCGCCCATGCCGATCTCGTCGCCGTAATAGACGATGGGCGTGCCGGGCATGGACATCAGCAGGCTGTTCAGCAGCTCGATCTTGCGGCGGTCGTTCTGGAGCAGCGAGGCGAGGCGGCGGCGGATGCCCAGGTTGATGCGCATGCGCCGGTCGGAGGCGTAGAAGTCCCAGAGATAGTCGCGCTCGCGGTCGGTCACCATCTCCAGCGTCAGCTCGTCATGATTGCGCAGGAAGATGGCCCACTGGCAGGCGTCCGGGATCTCCGGGGTCTGGCGCAGGATGTCGGCGATCGGGTGGCGGTCCTCGGTGGCGACGGCCATGTAGATTCGCGGCATCAGCGGGAAGTGGAAGGCCATGTGGCATTCGTCCCCGCCTTTCTCCAGGTCGCCGAAATAGGGCAGGACGTCCTCCGGCCACTGGTTGGCCTCGGCCAGAAGCATGCGGTCGCTGTAGCTCTTGTCGATCTCGGCGCGGATGACCTTCAGGACGTCGTGGGTCTCCGGCAGGTTCTCGTTGTTGGTGCCCTCGCGCTCCTTCAGGTAGGGCACGGCGTCCAGGCGCAGCCCGTCCACCCCCATGTCCAGCCAGAAGCGCATGACGTTCAGCACTTCTTGCAGCACCTTCGGGTTGTCGAAGTTCAGATCCGGCTGGTGGGCGTAGAAGCGGTGCCAGAAATAGGCTTGCGCCACCGGGTCCCAGGTCCAGTTGGACTTCTCGGTGTCGCAGAAGATAATGCGCGTACCCTGGTACTTCTGGTCGGTGTCGGACCAGACGTAATAATTGCGGTGGTTGGAGCCGGGCTTGGCCTGACGGGCGCGCTGGAACCACGGGTGCTGGTCGGAGGTGTGGTTGATGACCAGCTCGGTGATCACGCGCAGGCCGCGGTCGTGGCATTCGCGCAGCAGGCGCCGGAAATCCTGGAGGTTGCCGTAGGACGGGTTGACCGCCTTGTAGTCGGCGATGTCGTAGCCGTCGTCGCGCAGCGGCGAGGGATAGAATGGCAGCAGCCACAGCGTGGTGACGCCCAACTCCTGGATGTAGTCGAGCTTCTGCGTCAGCCCGGCGAAATCGCCGATGCCGTCGTTGTCGGCGTCGAAGAACGCCTTCACGTGCAGCTGGTAGACGACCGCGTCCTTGTACCAGAGCCGGTCCTGCCGATCGATCATGGGGTCTTGCGCTTTCGCGTCGGTGTTGCGGGGTTGCAGCGGACAACAAGCGGGGGACGGCGGTGTTGCACACCGCCCGGTTCGCCCGGCGCATTCGAAAGAGGCTGTCCGGACGGACAGCACCATCCGGCCCGGCCCCTCACGCGGCCCCCGACCGGGGCCGTCGGATCGGGCGCTGGCGGGGCGCGTAACGGCCGCGCTGCCGGGACGCCAGGGTCAGGGCCTCGTGCGCGATGCGGCGCCGGAAATCCCGGTCCACACGCGCGAACATGGCGAAGGCGGTCTTCACCGTCTCCGCCGAAGGGTTGCGGGCGGCTTCCCGCAAGGCGTTGCGCAGCATGCGCAATTCCAGCACGCCTTGCACGCAGACCCGATCGACCGCTTCGGCCAGGATTTCGATTGAGCACAGCGACGCCTCATCGTCGAGCTGATACGGCACCATCCACCCACAGGGCCAAGCCAAGCGCAAACGTGGGCATATGTAGGCACGGGCCGGCGCAAAGGCCAGCCCTTCCGGAAACCGCCCCCAAGGCCCGCGGCCTTGCCCGCGGGCCTTGGGGGCTTTCCCTTCCGGCCTAGGCCCTTGGTGAGGGTGGTCCGCCCCGGCCCGGTCACGAACCCGGAGGCCGGATCCGCCAGATCGCCGCCGGATTCCCTTGCGGGTCGAGCCAGACCTGCTGGAGCTTGCCGACCCAGGTGAAGCGGTGGCCGCTGAACAGGTCCTCGACCTCGACATGGGCGCCGTCGGGCAAGCCCAGCTCCCACAGCGGGACCTCGAAGGTGGCGCCGTGGCCGTTGTGCGGGTCCAGGTTCACCGCGACCAGGATCACGTTGTCCCTGGCCTCGGTCATCTTGCCGTAGAGCAGGATGTGGTCGTCGAAGGCGTTGTAGAAGCGCAGGTTGGTGAAGCGGTGCAGGGCCGGGTTCTCGCGCCGGATGGCGTTCAGCCGGGTGACGTAGCCGACGATGTTGCCGGGCCGCTCCCAGTCCCAGTGGCGGATCTCGTATTTCTCTGAATGGTTGTACTCCTCCTTGCCGGGATAGGGATCGGCCTCGCACAGCAGGTAGGGTCCGTAGAGGCCGTAGACGCTGGACAGGGTCGCCGCCAGCACGGCGCGCATCATGTGCGCCGGCCGGCCGCCCTGCACCAGGATCGGCGGCAGGATGTCCGGGGTGTTGGCGAAGAAGTTGGGCTGCATGTAGTCCTTGGACTCGCCCTGGGTCAGCTCGGTCAGGTACTCGGTCAGCTCCGCCTTGCTGTTGCGCCAGGTGAAGTAGCTGTAGGACTGCGTGAAGCCGATCTTGGCGAGGCGGCGCATCAGCTTCGGCCGGGTGAAGGCTTCGGCCAGGAAGAGCGCGTCGGGGAAGCGGTCCTGCACCTCGCGGATCATCCATTCCCAGAAGGGAAAGGGCTTGGTGTGGGGGTTGTCCACGCGGAAGATGCGCACCCCCTCGGCGCACCAGAACAGCACCACGTCGCGCAGCGCGTACCACAGGTCCGGGTAGGCGTCGCGGTAGAAGCTGACGTTGACGATGTCCTGGTATTTCTTGGGCGGGTTCTCCGCGTAGCGGATGGAGCCGTCGGGTCGCCAGTAGAACCACTGCGGGTGCTGCTTGATCCAGGGATGGTCGGGCGAGCACTGCACGGCGAAGTCGAGCGCGATCTCGATCCCCCGCCGGCGCGCCGCGCCGACGAGGCGGCGGAAACCGTCGAGGTCACCGATCGTCGGGTCGATGTCGGTGTGCCCGCCCTCCTCCGCGCCGATGGCGTAGGGCACGCCCGGATCGTCGGGACCGGCGTTCAGCGTGTTGTTGCGCCCCTTGCGGAAGCTGCGGCCGATGGGGTGGATGGGCGGGAAGTAGAGAACGTCGAAGCCCATGCCCTGGATCATCGGCAGCATCCGGACCACGTCGTCGAAGGTGCCCGGCCGCGACGGGTCGGGCGAGGCCGAGCGCGGGAAGATCTCGAACCAGGCCGAGCAGCGCGCGGCGGTGCGGTCCACCTGGACCTCCAGCTCGCAGCCGTAGCGGGAGAGATACTGGCGCTCCCCGTAGCGCGCCATGGCCCGGCGCGGCTCGTCGGACAGCGCGTAGTCGGTCAGCGCCGCCCCCTCCAGCGCGGCCATGCGGGCGGCCACGCGCTCCAGCGCCGCCCGGCCCTCGCCCTCGTTGAGGGCGGCCGACTGCTCGACGAATCGCCGGCCCTCGACCAGCTCCAGCGCAACGTCGAGGCCGGCGTCGGCCTTCTTCCTGAAGTCGGCCCGCCAGCTCTCCCAGACGTCGCGCCAGGCCAGGATGCCGTAGACGTGGCGGGCGTTGCGGGTCAACGGCACGCGGCCGACCCAGCGGTCGTTCTCATGGAAGGTCATGGGCACCTCGCGCCACGCCTCCTCGTCCACCGCCCGGTAGGTCACCGCCGCCGCCAGGACGAAGGTGCCGTCGGTGTAGATGTCCGCCCACACGTCCATCACGTCGCCGACCACCCGCTTCACCGGGAAGCGGCCGGAGTCGATCTCCGGATAGACGTTCTCGATGGTGATCCGCCGGGCCGCAAGCCCGTCCATCCAGGCGCGCGCCTCGCCATCGCGGGCGGGTCCGCGCAGTTCCACCGGCCGGCTCTGTGGCGCCCGGGCGCGCAGGACGCGCAGCTCCAGCGGGCGCAGGCGGAGGTCGTGGCCGGGCTGGAAGGGCTGCGGGTCGGCGTCCGGAGTCACGTCCTCGAAGCCGTCGAAGACACCGCCCGTCTCGGCCAGGAGCGGGCCGGGATCGACGCTGTGCGCCCGGGTCTCGTCGGGGTTGATGAGCGTGATCGTGCAGCCCTCCCCGGCCGCGTCGGCCAGCCCGCCGGTGGTGCGCAGCAGCCCGACCACCGGGCTGTGCGGCGCGGTCACGCGGCGCTGGGGTCCCTCCACGTTGAGGGCCGGCGTCGCCGCCTTCATCGCGTTGACCTTGCCGATGAAGCCCGTGAGGTCGAGCTTCGGGCTCTCCCAGTCGTCGGGCGTCGTGGTCACCACGTCCAGCTTGCGGGTGAAGCCGTACTCGAAGCCCACCGGGATCATCACGCCGGTGGAGAAGGCGGCCGCGAACAGGTAATGCATCCGGAGATGGGCGGCCAGCCGCTCGGTGTCCTGGCTGCCGACCTCGGCGGCAAGCCGGTCGGTGTCGTGGGTCTCGGGAAAGGCGACGGAGGGGGCGATCCAGCGGAAGGTCTCGTACTGCTCCAGCAGCCAGTCGGCCTTGAAGTCCCACCATTTGGCCGAGTTGAACAGGAAGTCGAAACCGGCGCCGGACAGGTCGCGGACCTGATCCACCGTGCAGCCCAGCGTCTCGGCGAAGAAGGTGACCTCCGGATCGGCGGCGCGCGCGGACGCGATCAGCGTCCGCCACACCTCGGCCGGGACCTGATAGGCGGCGTCGCAGCGGAAGCCCTTCACGCCGAGGCCGATCTGGTGGTGCAGGTAGCGCGTCCAATGATCGATCAGGCCGGCGCGCGCCTCGGCCCGCCCGTAGTCGAGCATGGCCAGGTCGCCCCACACCGTGGTCCGCGCCGGGTCGTCGGGATCGACGGCCCCCGGGCTGACCAGGGCGCCGTCGGGGTCGCGCCGGTACCAGTCCGGATGCTCGCCGACCAGCCGGGCGTCCTTGGAGGTGTGATTGATGACGAGGTCCATCATCACCGACTGCCCGTGCGCGCGCGCCGCCGCGACGAAACCGCGCAGCAGCTCGTCGGGATGGTCGGGGGCATCGCCCTGGAGCCGCCCATGCAGCCGGTCATGGTCCTTGATGGCGTACAGGCTGCCGGAGAATCCCGGTTCGTGAACGGGGTTCAGGAAAACCCAGTCGAATCCCATGCCCTGGATGCGCGGCAGGTGTCCGGCCCAGTCGCGCATCGGGCCGATCAGGGTGGGAAACAGGTTGTAGATGCGCGGTCCGGCGGTGGCCATGGGGATCCCTCTTGGTCGCTGCGGCACGCCCGCCGAGCTTGCCGGTTGACAAGACCGGCCCTCCCCCTGTGGGATCATCCTGCGGACGGCGTGCGCAGGACGTGGTCCTCGGGGGTCTCCCGGTCAACGCCGAAGCGGCGATCGGATGGGTTTCGCGGCCGGCGGCCGACGGCGGGCATCGGCCGCCGGCCGTGTCGCAGGATTGCAACGGAAGCCCGGCGGGGCGCACGCGCTCAACCCCCGGGCGGCGCGAAGGTTCCGCCGCGGCCCGAAAGGAAAGGAGCCGGCATGGGCAACGGGAACGGGAACGGAAAGATCCGCCTCGGCAAGCTCGACATGACCTCGACGCGTTATGACAACCGGGAGGACTACGAGCGCCGACTCGGCAAGCTCCAGAAGGAGCTGCTGCGCATCCAGCAGACCTATTGGCACGAGAGGCGCCGGGCCATCCTGGTGTTCGAGGGCTGGGACGCCGCCGGCAAGGGCGGCTGCATCCGCCGCCTGACCGAGCCGCTCGACCCCCGCGGGTTCCACGTCTGGCCCATCGGCGCGCCCACCGCCGAGGAGCAGGGCAAGCATTACCTGTACCGGTTCTGGACGCGGCTGCCGGCGCCCGGCACCTTCGCCATCTTCGACCGCTCCTGGTACGGCCGTGTCCTGGTCGAGCGGGTGGAGGGCTTCGCCCCCAAGGAGGCGTGGCGGCGCGCCTACGACGAGATCGTCGAGTTCGAGCGCCTGCTGACCGACGACGGCGCCCGCATCATCAAGATCTTCATGCACATCACCCCGGACGAGCAGCTCAACCGCTTCCGCGAGCGGATGGCCAACCCCTACAAGCGCTGGAAGCTGACCGAGGAGGATCTGCGCAACCGCTCCCGCTGGGACGACTATGTCAAGGCCATCGAGGCGATGTTCGACCGTACCTCCACCGAGAACGCGCCGTGGCAGGCGGTGGAGGCCAACTCCAAATGGCACGCCCGCCTGCGCGTTCTGGAGATCGTGACCGAGGCCCTGAAGAAGGGCGTCAACGTGACGCCGCCGCCGGTCGATCTCGCCGTCGCCAGGATCGCCGCCGAAGTGCTGGGGATTCCGCTCAACTCCATGATCGAACTGAAGGGCCAGGGGTGAGCGGAGCGGGGTTCCGCTTCCCCGTCAGCCGCCGCCGAACAGGCCCCGCTCGCCCAGCTCCTCGCCGCGCCGGCGCTCCATCTCCTGGCTGTAGCGGCGCAGAGCGTAGGATTCGGTGACGTAGCCGACGATCCGCCGATCGCCGGGCGCGGCCAGGACCGGCAGCGCCTCCGTCTCGGCACGGCGGAACCGCTCCAGGATGGTCCGCGCGTCGTCACCCGGCAGCAGGACCATGTCGGCCCGCTGCGCCATCGCTCCCGCCGTCCGGCCGGCCGACCGGTCGCGGGCGGAAGGGTCGTGGACGGTGGCCATGTCGATCATGCCGCGGTAGGCGCCATCCGCGTCGACCACGAAGACGGTCTTGGCGGAGCCCAGCGGGTAGAGGCGCCGCAGCGTCTCCGACGTCTGCGTGTCCAGCACCGTCCGCACGTCGGTGCGCATGAGACGGAGCGCCGTCAGCTCCGACACCCAGCCGATGTCGTAGGCGCCGCGGATCGCCACCCCGCGCAGATGGAAGCGCCAGGTCGCGAAGGAATAGCCGAAGACCTGGCGGACGACGGTGACCGACACGACCACGCCGATCAGCACGCCGGAGGCCGCCCAGAAGTCCTGCGTGGACTCCAGGACCAGCAGGACCATGGTGACCGGCGCCCCGATGATGCCGGCGGCGACCGACCCCATGCCGACCAGCAGGAGCAGGGTGCGGTCGATGCCCAGCCCCGGCAGCATCCCCTCGGCCGCCGCCGCCAGCAGGGCTCCGAACAGCCCGCCCAGCAGGAGCGATGCGCTGAACAGCCCGCCGCGGAAACCCGACCCCAGCGAGACGGCCGAGGCCAGGATCTTGGCGACCAGGAGGACCGCCACCGCCTCCAGCCCGCCGGCCAGGCGGGTCGGGTCGGGGCCGGGACCCAGCACCTGGGGCACCGCCAGCGCCAGGGCGCCGAGGACGGCGCCGCCCACCGCCGGGCGGGCCCAGGCGGGGACCGGAAGCGCGTGGAAGCCGCGCTCGGCCAGCGTCACCGCCTGCATGGCGGCGATGCTGAGCCAGCCCGCGAGGAAGCCGACAAGGCCGCAGGCGGCGTAGTTCCAGCCGGCGACCTGGATTGGCCGCTCCACCGCCATCGTCCTGGCGGTGGCGGTGGCGACGTCCGGATCGGCGAGCCAGCCGGCCACCGCAGCCGCCACCACCGACGCCGTTCCCACCGGGGCCAGGGCGGCCAGCGTGTAGCTGCCCAGCACCAGCTCGAAGGCGTAGAAGGCGCCGGCCAAAGGCGCCCCGTAGGCCGCCGAAATGGCCGCCGCCGCGCCGCAGCCGACCAGGGTGCGCAGGTCGGCCCGACGCATCCGCAAGCGCTGCCCCAGCGCCGAGGCAAGGCCGGAGCCGGCCTGGGTGTAGGCCGCCTCCATGCCGACCGAGGCGCCGGAGCCGTTCGACAGCAGGGTGGCGGCCGTCAGGCGCAGGCTGTCGATGAGCGACATCTTGCCGCCGTAGAGCGCGTTCGCCTCGATGGGATCGACGATGTCGTTGGCGCGCCAGCGGCGCACCAGCCGCACCAGCAGGCCGAGCGCCAGCCCGCCCAGCACCGGCACCAGCAGGGTGCGCCAGGACCCGCCGGTCGCGGCCTCGCCCAGCAGCCGGCCCTCGGGCAGGGCGAAGGCGACGGCCTGGACCCGCAGCACGATCTCGTGCAGCAGCGCCACCGCCAGGCCGACACCGGCCCCGATGGTACCGGCCAGCAGCAGGACGGCCGGCGCGCGGTCGCGCAGGCTCCGGCCCGCCGCGGTCCCGGCGGGCCATCCGCCGTCCTTGGCAAAGGCGCTTCCGCCCGCCGCCCTCCCCGCTCCCGTCATGTCATCCGGCATGAAGGGTGAACCCGATCGGGGTGCGGCGGGTTCCGCCCGCGCGCGCCCCGATACCGGTCAGGGCTTGCCGGTCAGGGCTTGCCGGACTCGGCCGGCGGCACGGCGGCGATCCGGCGCAGCACATCGGCCAGGTTGTCGCGGGCCTGGTCGGCCAGCTCCTTGTCGGCTTCCCCGGCCTCGTGGAAGAGGATGGTGAACAGGCGCGCCCGCGACAGGAAGAAGGTCATCGATACGTGCAGCGTGCCGCCGTCCTTCTGCGCGCAGTCCACCGCGCCGGTGCGCAGCACCATGCCGGGCAGCTCCTCCGGCGGGTTGAGAGCGATCGTGGCGGTGCCTTCGCAGCGCGCCTTCACCGCCTCGGCGAAGGTCTCGGAAAGCGCGGGCAAGGTGCTGCCCTCGGCCACCACGCGCTCGCGGATGCCGCCCAGGATGGGGCCGAAACGCCAGGCGACGTCGGCCGGCCGCTGTTCGGGCGGCAGCTTCTCCAGGGAGACCGGCTCCACCTTGTGCAGGCCGGCGGCGTCCAGCAGGTCGAGGAGACCGGCCGGCAGGCCCCCGTCCTTCCCGCCGCCCCTCCCGGCGGCAGCGCCCTTCCCCGCGCCCGTGCCCAGCGGCGGCACGTCGCCGGCCTTCTCCACGCAAGCCCGCAGGTCGGCCAGGATCTTCCTGGTGCCGGTCAGGGCGAAGGCGATGCGGTCGGCGGCGGAGGAGACGACCAGTTCCCGGCCGTTCATCAGCGCACCGTAAAGCTCCTCGTCGCGGCCGTTGGGGATGACCAGCATGTCGGGCTGGGGGGCCACCGCGTTGCGCTCGCGGGAGAACTTGCCGTCCACGGCGACCGTCACCCGCCACTGCTCCCGGGCCGGCAGCTCGGCGCCCGGGATGGCGATGCCGAGGTTGACCTCCCCCTTCGGGTTGCGCGCGACGATCAGCCGGTGCCCGGTGTCGAAGCGGCCTTCGACGACGCAGTAGGAGAAGCCGCCGTCCTTGTCCTTGACCGGCCCGCCTTCCCAGCCGCCCTCCAGGGCCGCCGGACCGGTGGCCGCCGGGCCGGCGGCAGCCGGCGGGGCGGCGGCCGGGACCTCCCGGGCGGCCGAGGGAGGCAGCGGGTAGTAGCGGACCGACGGCTCGACCGGCACCAGCTCCGCCAGCTCGACGGCTGCGGCCGGGGCGCCGCCGGCGTGTTCGCTGGCGTGTTCGCCGGCCAACACGCCGGCGTGGGCGGCGCCCCCCAGGATCGACAGGGCGGAAAGCGCGGCGGCGACGGTCTTGGCGGTCATGGCGTGATCGGTCCGTTGAGGCGGGAGCGCCGCGAAGCTAGCCGCAGCGCCGGGTCCCGGCAAGCGAAACGGGGCACTCCCGCCAACGCTCAGCCGCCGAGGAAGGCGTCCCGCAGCGCGTCCGCCGGCAGGGCGTCGGCGGGGCCGTCGTGGACGACGCGCCCCAGCCGGAGCAGAACCACCCGCCCCGCGACGGACAGGGCGCGGGCGGCGCTCTGTTCGGCAACCAGCACCGCGGTGCCGCCGCCGGCGACGGCGCGGACAGCGGCGAACACCTCGCCCGCCAGCTTGGGCGACAGGCCGAGCGACGGCTCGTCCAGAAGAAGAAGGCGGGGGCGGCCCATCAGCGCCCGCCCCACCGCCAGCATCTGCTGCTGCCCTCCGGACAGGCGCCAGGCCCGCTCCCCCGCCTTGCCGGCGAGCGCCGGGAACAGGGCGAAGACGCGCTCCAGGTCCTGCGCCCGCCGGGCGCGGCCGAGCGGGCTCGCGACCTCCAGGTTGTCGCGCACGCTCATGCCGGGGAACACCCGCCGCCCCTCCGGGACGTAGCCGAGGCCGCGGCGCACGCGGCGTTCCGGGGCCAGGCCGGTGATGTCCTCGCCGTCCAGCAGCACCCGCCCGCCCGTGGCCGGCACAAGGCCGAGGACCGCCCGCAGCAGGGTGGACTTGCCGGCGCCGTTGGCGCCCAGCAGGGCCACCGCCTCGCCCGGCGCCACCGCCAGCGACAGGCCGTCCACCGCCAGCGCGCCGCCGTAGCCGGCGCTCAGCCCCTCCACACGCAGGAGCGCCGCCCCGCCGGTCACGCCATGCCCTCCCCCAGATAGGCGGCGACCACCGCGGGGTCGCGGCGCACGCCTTCGGGCGGCCCCTCGTAGAGCAGCCGGCCCCGGTCGAGGCACAGCACATGGCCGGCCAGCGGCAGCAGGAAGCCCATGTCGTGCTCGACCACCAGCAGGGCGGTGCCGGCGGCGGCGATGGCCCGCAGCTGGCCGGCCAGCGCCGCCTTCTCGTCGTCGGCCAGCCCGGCGGCGGGCTCGTCCAGAAGAAGCACCGCCGGCTGGCGGGCCAGCGCCCGGGCCAGCTCCACCC
>JAEZHQ010000546.1 GCA_023416455.1 Pseudomonadota bacterium
CTGCGCTCGGCACACTGGATGACATGATCGACCGCTTTGGAGCCGCCACCGAATCGGCGGTGCTGCGGCAGGTCTCATGGGCCTATGTCAACAAGGGCATTTGCCTCATCGATCTTGGGCGGCCCGAGGAGGCCGTGGCCGTCTGTGATGCGGTGATCGAGCGTTTCGGCACCGGCACCGACGCTGCATTGCTGAGGCTGGTTGCACGGGCCTATGTCAACAAGGGCTTTTGCCTCACCGATCTTGGTCGGCCCGTCGAGGCCGTGGCCGTCTGTGACGCGGTGATCGACCGCTTCGGCACCGCCACCGATGCGGCGGTACTGCGGCAGGTCGCACGGGCCTATGTCAACAAGGGCGCTTGCCTCAGCACTCTTGGGCTGCCCGAGGAGGCCGTGGCTGTCTGTGATGCGGTGATCGAGCGTTTCGGCACCGGCACCGACGCTGCATTGCTGAGGCTGGTTGCACGGGCCAACGTCACCAAAGCCCAATGCCTCACCACTCTTGGGCAGCCGGAAGAAGCGGTCGCCGTCTGTGACGCGGTGATTGAGCGCTTTAATGCCGCCACGGACGCCGAGCGACTGCTGGTCGTGCAAGCCCATTTGAACAAGGGCCTTTGTCTCGACGAACTCGGCCGGTCCGGAGACGCTGTTGCCGCCTATGACGCGATGATCGATTGCCTGTCCAACCTCCAGGAGGACAGGTTCTCTGGATTGCTTCAATGGCCTCATCTCCTCAAGGGCAAAATTCTGCTGGATCATCTGGGAGACATCGAAGCGGCGGAGGCCAGCTATCGGGCGGCTTTGCGGATCGGAGGGAACTCCGACTCCCTGATGGATGACGCGACGTGGCTCTATCTGATGTCGGCCCGCCCCGCGGACGCAATAGAGATGCGTGCCGGCTTGTCGGGGCTCGAACCAGCCAGCCTGTCCCTTCTCGATTCCGGGATCGCGTTGGCCTCCGACAATTTCGGCTCTGCGGTCGATCATCTCCGAACGGCGCTTGGTGCCGATGCTGAAGACGCCGAAAAGATCGCTCTCAACAACCTTTTGCGGCTTTTGCGGCTGGCCGAGACGCGCGGCTATGGGGAAAAGCTCATCGACTGGTTCGAGGCGAGCGGCAATTCCGACCGTTATGCGCCCGTCCATGCCGCTTTCGTCGCCTATGTCCGGGGAGAGCGGTTCCTGCTCGATGCCAACCCGGAGGTCCGCCGTCCCGCCCGGGAGATTTATGACCGCTTGGCCGCACCGCGCCGGGCGTCGGGCGCTGGACGCTCCGTCCCGGCAACGCCGGCACCACGCCGTCCGCGCCGCAGGAGGCCCGGATGACGTTCGGCGCAAACGGGCGCCATCCTGCATGCCATCCGGCCCGTCGCCCCGCCTCCGACCCCGGCCGTCAGTCCCGCCGGCCCCAGCGGTCGTGGAAGACCAGCTCCTCCAGCGGCAGGCGGCGGCGCCAGCCCGCGGTTTCCAACTCCGGCCGGTCGTGGAAGCGGGAGACGTGGCCCAGGCACAGATAGGCGATGGGGACGATCCGCTCGGGGATGCCGAGGGCGGCGCGCAGCCGGTCCTCGTGCAGGATGCTGACCCAGCCGACGCCCAGCCCCTCGGCGCGCGCCGCCAGCCACAGGTTCTGCACGGCGCAGACGCAGGAATAGAGGTCCATGGCCGGGATGTGGGTGCGGCCCAGCACGACCGGGCCGGCGCGCTCGCGGTCGCAGGTGATGCAGAGGTTGACGGGCGCCTCGCGGATTCCTTCCAGCTTCAGGCGCGCGTAGAGGGTCTGGCGCTCGCCCTCGAACAGGGCGGCGGCCTCGGCGTTGGCCTGGAGGAAGTCGGCGTGCACCCGCGCCTTCACCGCGGGGTCGCGGACGAGGATGAAGTTCCAGGGCTGCATGAAGCCGACCGAGGGCGCGTGGTGGGCGGCGGTCAGGATGCGGGTCAGCGTTGCCTCGTCGACGGGGTCGGGCGTGAACTGGCCGCGCACGTCGCGGCGCGAGAAGATGGCCTTGTAGAGGGCGTCGCGCTCCGCAGCCGTGAAGGGCTCGCCGCTCATGGCGCGGCCTCCGCGGCGATGACGTGGAAGAAGGAGCCGGAGACCAGCCCGCGCCGCCCGCCGAGCGCACCCAGGTCGGTGCCGTCCGCCGCGGTGGCGGCGAACAGCGGCGCGTCGTCGCCGCGCGCCAGGACGCTGGCGTAATGGAACTCGTGGCCGCGCAGCGCGGTGCCGGCCCGGCCCAGCGGCGTGTCGGCAAGCAGCACGGCGCGGCGGTAGCCCAGATGCAGCCGGCGCCGGGCGAAGGAGGTCCGCACCCCGAGCAGGCCGGTCATGGGGTGCAGGGTGCCCCCGGCGTCCTCCAGCGCCTCGCCCAGCACCATGTAGCCGCCGCATTCGCCGTAGACCGGCCGGGTCTGCGCGAAGCGCCGCAGGCCCTCGCGGAAGCGGGCGGCGGCGGCGATCCGGCCGGCGTGGAGTTCCGGATAGCCGCCCGGCAGGTAGGCGGCGTCGGCCTCCTCCGGCGGCGGCTCGTCGGCCAGCGGGGAGAAGAAGGCGATGGCCGCCCCGGCGGCGCGCCAGCCCTCCAGCAGATGCGGGTAGGCGAAGGTGAAGGCGGCGTCGCGCGCCACCGCGACGCGCTGGCCGGGCGGCGGCAGCGCCGGGGAGTCGGTGCC
>JAEZHQ010000642.1 GCA_023416455.1 Pseudomonadota bacterium
GAGCCGGGTCGAGCGCCGCGCCGCCGGCGCCGTCGGGCCAGGGCGGCCCCACGCCGGCGCCCAAGCCCTGAGCCGGCTTCGCCGGCCTTCCGGGTCCGCCCTTGGACGGGGGGTGCCCGGGAAACCCGCCCAGACAGCCATGGGATCGAGGAGACGAGCGATGGCCACCGCATATGGAACCGACAGGGGGCCGGCCGGGACCGGCCGGTCCGATGATTTGGAACGGATGATCAACGTGGGCCACACCGAGCGGCTGTTGTCGCTGGTCGGTGGCGGGGTCCTGGCGGTGCTGGGCATGCGCCGGCCCACCGTCGCCGGTGCGGCGCTGGCGCTGGCCGGCGGCGCGCTGGTGGCCCGCGGCCTGACCGGCTACTGCCCGGTCAAGGGGATGATCGAGGATCGGGGCGGCGACCGCGCCGTGCCGGCCCAGGACGTGGAGGAGGGGCGCAACCGCTTCTCCCGGCATCCCGGGGACATCTACGGCCCGGCTTGCGACGACGAGATCGTCGACGAGGCCGGCAAGGAATCCTTCCCCGCCAGCGATCCGCCCTCCTTCACGCCGGGCGTGACCTGAACCCGGCCGCGCCGGACGGCGGCGGCCCGTCGCCTTGAGGCCGCCTGCGGCCGGCCCACATCCGGAATTGCCGTCAGCCCTCCCCAAAAGGGAGGGCTTTTCTTTTTGGCGCCCCCGCCCAGCGTGTGGAAAGATGCCGGGGAACACTAGGACGAGGTACCGCCAACGCGGCCATCGCCTTTTCAGGGCACAGCCGTATGGTTACAGAAAAACGAAATGGCCATGCCGTTTTTATTGCGATATTGCAAGTTGCCTATGCAGTTCGTCTGGATTATGCTGCGGCGCACAATTCGGAACTTCGCAACCTTCCATTCCGAACGGAAAAGCCAGCCATGACCACGATCATTCCTGCGGCCACCACGCTTGAAGGCAAGAAGGGCCTCGTCCTCGGCATCGCCAACGACCAGTCGATCGCCTGGGGCTGCGCCCGTGCGTTCCGCGCGCTTGGCGCCGATCTGGCGGTCAGCTACCTGAACGAGAAGGCCAGGCGCCATGTCGAGCCTTTGGCCGAACAGCTTGAGGCCGAGATTTTCGAGCCGGTGGACGTCACCGGCGAGGGGCAGCTCGAGGCGATCTTCGACAAGATCGCGCAGAAATGGGGCAGGCTGGATTTCGCGCTCCACTCCATCGCCTTCGCGCCGAAGGACGACCTGCACGGCCGCGTCGTCGACTGCTCGCGCGAGGGCTTCCAGCTCGCGATGGACGTGTCCTGCCACTCCTTCATCCGCATGGCCCGCTACGCCGAGCCGCTGATGAAGGACGGGGGGACGCTGTTCACCATGTCCTACTTCGGCGCCAACAGGGTGATCGAGAATTACGGCGTCATGGGGCCGGTGAAGGCCGCGCTGGAGAGCAGCGTGCGCTATCTCGCGGCCGAGCTGGGCGGCAAGGGCATCCGCGTCCACGCCATCTCGCCGGGTCCGGTCAAGACCCGCGCGGCCTCGGGCATCGCCCATTTCGACGAGCTGATGGCCAAGGCCGCCGACCGGGCGCCCGAACAGCGGCTGGTGACCATCGAGGAGGTCGGCTACACCACCGCCTTCCTCGCCACCGACGGCGCCAAGGGCATCACCGGCGCCACCACCTACGTGGATTGCGGCTACTCCATCGTCGGCTGAGCGGGGCAGGGACGGGGCGGGGGCGGCGCGGCGCCCCGTCCCGTCCTTCCCGCAGGGACTTGTGCGGCAAATTGCCGTGGGACGCTCGAACCGGTTTGGCGGGGCCGGAAAGCCCCCCATAATCCGCCCAGCAGGCGGCCCCGGGAAGCACCAGACATTGGGGGCTGCGCACTGTTCCGGCGGTACGGACCAACGCATCGGCGCGTATGCATGGCGCATCTCCGGCTGCGGAACGCCACGGCGCGCATGTCCCCGATGCGGTTGGATCGTGGCCGCCCTGGGAAGACGGGTCCGGAGGGGGCATGGGTGTTATCGCGTGGAGGCGGCAGCTGAGCGTCGGCCAGCCGTCCATCGACGAAGATCACAAACACCTGATCGAGTATCTGAACGAACTGGATGTCGCGCTGAACGCCCGGGTGTATCTGCCGGCCCGCGTCGCCAAGATTCTGGTCAAGCTCCTGGAATACACGCAGGAGCATTTCAGTCGTGAAGAGAAGATCATGCAGATCGTGCGCTATCCGAAGTTCGACGAGCACGTCCGCCAGCACCATGAGGCGGTGCGTATCCTGGGCGACCTGTCGGGCCACTTCTCGCGCGATCCCAGCCATCAGAACGCCGAACGCATCTACAGCTTCACGGCCAGCTGGCTGGTCAACCACATCATCATGCAGGACACCCAACTGACCCCCTACGTGCGGGGCGTTTGGGTGTGATACGGACGGCGTTTGGTGGCTTCCATCAAACGCCTTCGGTTCAAACCTCGACGCCGGTCGGGGTCCGCCGCCGCCCCCGGCCTACAGCAGGCCGCCGCGCCGCCGCCGGCCGGACGCCTTGTCCCACGCCCATTCGACCAGGGTGCCCATCAGCCGCTCCAGCGACGGGCGGACCTGGACGGCCAGATCCTCGCGGTAGCGGTAGGGCGGGGCCTCGTCCATGTAGGTGGCCTGGGTCATCTCCAGCTGGATGGCGTGGATGTTGTCCTCCGGCCGGCCGTAGCGGCGGGTGATGAAGCCGCCCTTGAAGCGGCCGTTCAGGACGGACGAGAAGCGTTCGGTCGCGGTCAGCACGTTCATCGCCCGCCCGACCAGCGGGGCGGCGGCGGAGGCGCCGTCGGCCGTGCCCAGGTTGAAGTCGGGCAGGCGTCCCTCGAAGAAGCGCGGCACGCGCGAGCGGATCGAATGCGCCTCGAACAGGACGGCGATGCCGAATCGCTCCTTCAGGGCGAGCAGTTCGCCGCGCAGCTGCTCGTGGTAGGGGCGCCAGAAGGCGCCGATGCGCCGTTCGACCTCCGCCGCGTCGGGCTCGCTGCCCGGCTTGTAGACCGGCCGCTCGTCGAAGGTGGTGAGGGGGCAGATCTCGGTGTTGCTGGCCCCGGGGTAGAGCACGCCCCCCGCCGGGTCGCGGTTGAGGTCGACCACGTACCGCGAGCAGGTCGCCTTCAGGAAGCCGATGCCCAGCGCCGGAGCGAAATGATAGAGGCGGTCGAGGTGCCAGTCGGTGTCGGGTACGGCGAGCGCCTCCTCGGTCATGCCGGCGGCGATGTCCGCCGGCACCGCCGTGCCGACGTGGGGGATGCTGAGCAGAACCGGGGTCTCTCCCGGCTGGAAGCGGAACGTTTCCATGCCACGATCCTTGCAACGCCGGCGCTGCTGTGTGCGCCGCAACATGCGGCGGACTATGGTATGCCGGCCTCCCCGGCGTCAAACCATATTAGGCATTGCTGCAATCGTGCGTCGGAGCGTCGCGTTCACGCCTCGATGTCGCCCTCGCTCTCCGCCACATGGTCGACCATGTCGGACAGCACCCGGCGGATGTGCTCGTCGGTGATCAGGTAGAAGACCCGGTTGCCGCGCCGCTCGGCCTGGATCAGCCGTCCGGCGCGCAGCAGGCGCAGGTGGTGGCTGACGAGCGACGGCGACAGCCCCAGCGCCGAGGCCATGTCCCCCACCGAGATTGGCGTTTCCAGACAGGCCAGGATGATGCGCAGCCGGCTGGGATCGCTCATCAGGCGGAACATGTCGGCCAGTTCGGTGGTCTGGTCCTCCGACAGACGGAGATGTGCCGGCTTGTCCTTCGGCGAGAGGCCCTTTTGCATGCCGTGGTCGATCCTGCTGGTGGCTGTAGGGTGGCTGTAGGAATGCAATTATAAGCCGACCGAGGCTTCCGCCCATAGGACGTCGAAGCAGGCTTCGACAGTCCGGGCCACCGATGGCCCGGACTGTCGAGCCCGGCGGACACTCCGGCTTTGCGGGATGTCCGGGCCCGCCCCCCTGTGTCCGCCCTTGGGTGGGCGGAGTCCGGGCATCCTGCGTCGGGCGGATCGCGCAAGAGCGGAATCCATGGGCGTGGGCGCCGTCCCCCCGGCGCGTGGGGGCATTCCCTTGTTGACCGCTGGGTGGACATTGGCAAAACTACCGGAAACGCCCGACGGTTCCGCCGAAAGGCCCGGTCCGACCAGTAGGACGGAGCGGGCGCCCCGGTGCGGGACCGGATGAGGATCGCCAAGGGGAAACGCAAGGGGGGACCACCATGACCACACGTCGTCAGGTGCTTGTGCCGCTTGCCTTGGTCCCGGTCGCCGGCTGGGCGATCTGGGCCGCGGGGACGGAGGAGCCCTCTCACCCGGCCGGGCCGTACCACCTACCGCTGGACGAGACCACCGCGCTGTGGCGTGACCTGGCCAAGGTGCGGCTGGCGGGGGGCGGCGGCGATCCGCAGTTCCCGACCCCGGTCCAGGCGCTCGACGGGCGGAGCGTCACCGTGCGCGGCTTCATGGTGCCGCTGGCCGGCGGGGCGGCGCACAGCCGCTTCATCCTTGCCGCCAACCCCGCTTTCTGCCCCGCCTGCCGGTCGCCGACGCCGGCGACGATGCTGTATGTGCACAGCCATATTCCCCTCGCCGAAACGCGGGAGCCCGTGCTTCTCACCGGCACCCTGCACCTGCGCCCGCAGGAGGGGCTGTTCTACCGGCTCGACCGCGCCGAACTTCGCTACGCCTGATCCGGTTTGGCGTGGATCGGGCACGGGATCTCCCATGCCCTGACCCTCCCACTTGCGGGGAACGCGAGGGGCGCGAAGGGCCGACCGCGGCGCGTCCGCGACGCAGGTCTCTGGCAACGGGTTGAGGGGGCGGCGTTCGATGGGCGCCGCCCGCCTCCGTGGGCCTTCTTCGCGCGCTGGATACCAGGGCCAGAAACACCAGGGCCAGAAACACCAGGGCCAGAAACACCAGGACCGGACGTCAGGATTTCCTGGCCCTGGTGCTACAGGGAGTCGTCGTCCGACTCGCGCTCGCCGCCCAGCGCCTTCAGCAGGTCGAAGGTGCGCCGGCGGACGGCGGTGTCGTCGATGCGGTAGTAGGCGCGGACGAGTTCCAGCGTCTCGCGGCGGGCCATCGATTCGAACTCCTCGGTTTCCGAGGGCGGGGCGTCGGAGGAGGGGGCGACGAGGTGCTCCGGCGAGGGCATCTCCTCGAAGAAGTAGCTGACCGGAACGCCCAGAACCTGGGACAGGTTGTAGAGCCGGCTGGCGCTGATCCGGTTGGAGCCGCGCTCGTACTTCTGGAGCTGCTGGAACGTGATCCCAACCGCCTCGCCCAGCTTTTCCTGGCTCAGGCCGAGAAGCGTCCGGCGCAAGCGCAATCTCGCCCCGACATGGATATCGATGGGATTCGGCCCTTCCCCCCGGCGCGACAGGGTATGGGCAGGGGCAAGCTTGGTCTTCGTCGAACTCATGAAGTATCCCTCGGGACGGCGTGCGGCGGGGGACCACCGGGAAATGGTTAGTTCAGAAAGTAAATTCTATGCAACTATTCGTGCGCATCAACACTTTGATGCGCCGTTTCGGTCCGCGCCTCAAGGAAAGAAACGATGTTGCGGCGCATCGGCAATCCTGTTTCGCGCCAAACGTCCGGAGCGCCCCCCGGCCGCCCGCATGATGTCCCCGGCGACCGGAGCGGGGCCGGTCTGCGGAATGGCCGAATCCTGCGGCTGCCGCGATGCGGCTATCATCCCGGCCGGCGATCGGCCGCGGGACCCCCGTCGGCGCCACGACGCCGACATGACACTCGAAGGCGGATGCGCCATGATCATTGTCTACAGCGACGACCATCGACTCCAGGCCGGCCGGTCGGAGCTGAACGACGGCCAGCTCGTCCCCTGCTACGAGAAGCCGGCCCGCGCCGACATCGTGCGCGCCGCCGTCGAGGCGGCGGCGCTGGGACCGGTCGTTGCCGCGCAGGCCCATGGGGTCGAGCCGCTGGTGAGCGTGCACGATCCCGCCTACCTGGAGTTCCTGCGCACCGCCTGGGACGAGTGGGTGGCCGAGCACGGCGACTGGGACGCGCTGCCGCTGAACTGGCTGGCCCCCGGCATGCACCGGCGGGTCGTGCCGCGGAACATCGACGGCAAGCTCGGCTACTACTCCTTCGACGCCGGCACGCCGATCACCGCCGGAACCTGGCGGGCGGCGTCCGCCGCCGCCGACGTCGCGCTCACCGGCGCCGACCGCATCCGGGCGGGGGAGGGGGCCGCCTTCGCCCTGTGCCGGCCGCCGGGGCACCACGCCGGCCGCGCCTTCTACGGCGGCTACTGCTTCATGAACAACGCGGCCATCGCCGCCCACAGCCTGCGCGCCGGGGGAGCGGAGCGGGTGGCCGTGCTCGACGTCGACTATCACCACGGCAACGGCACGCAGGAAATCTTCTGGGAACGGGCGGACGTCCTGTTCGTCTCCCTGCACGCCGATCCGGTCCGCGAATTCCCCTACTTCAGCGGCCATGCCGACGAGGTCGGGGCCGGGGCGGGGGAGGGCTTCACTCTGAACCTGCCGCTGCCCTGGGGCACCGGCTGGGCGGACTACGCCGAGGCGCTCGGCGCCGCGGCGGCGCGCATCCGCCGCTTCGGGGCGGAGGCGCTGGTCGTCTCGCTTGGGGCGGACACCTACGGCGGCGACCCCATCTCGCGCTTCCGGCTGCTGTCGGAGGACTTCCTGCGCATGGGGAGGGGCCTGGCCGGGATCGGACTGCCCACCCTGTTCGTGATGGAGGGCGGCTACGCGGTGGAGGAACTGGGCCTCAACGTCGCCAACGTGCTGACGGGTTTCGCCGACTCGCGGGCTTGATCCCGCCGCCGCTCCCGGCTATAGGGTCGCCCCTTTGCTCACGGCGGGGGGCTTCATGACGGCCTGTGGTCTCGATTTCGGCACCTCCAACACCACACTCGGCGTCGGCGCCGCGGACGGCGGGAACCTCCGGCTGCTGCCGCTGGACGGCAGCCGCCCGACCTTGCCCAGCGCCCTGTTCTTCGACTTCGAGGCGGACGCGGTGACGGTCGGCCAGGCGGCCATCGACGCCTACGTGTCCGGGGTTGAGGGGCGGCTGATGCGCTCCATCAAGTCGATGCTGGGCACCGACCTGATCGACGCCGACACCGCGCTGCGCCGCGGCCGCATCAGCTTCCGCACGGTCATCGCCACCTTCCTGGGGGCGGTGAAGGAGCGCGCCGAGGCGGCCCTCGGGGAGAGGCTGGACGCCGTGGTCCTCGGCCGCCCGGTCCATTTCGTGGACGGCGACCCGGCGGGCGACGCCGCCGCCCAGGCGGCGCTGGAGGGAATCGCCCGGACCGTCGGTTTCCGCACCGTCTCCTTCCAGTACGAGCCCATCGCCGCCGCGCTCGACTACGAGCGCAGGGTGGAGGGGGAGGAGCTGGCCCTGATCGCCGACATCGGCGGCGGCACCTCGGATTTCTCCGTCGTCCGCCTGGGGCCGGAACGGCGGGGGCGGGCCGACCGCGCCGGCGACATCCTGGCCAACGACGGCATCCGCCTCGGCGGCACCGATTTCGACCGCGACCTCAGCCTCGCCACCGCCATGCCCCTGCTCGGCCATGGCAGCGCCATGAAGCGGCCCGGGCTGCTGGCGCCGAAAAGCGTCTTCCTCGACCTGGCGACCTGGTCGAAGATCAACTTCCTCTACACCGCCAAGGCCATGGCCGAGCTGGAGCGGCTGCGCCGCGACTCCGCCGCGCCCGACCGCATCGACCGCCTGATCGGGGTCGTCGGGCACCGGCTGGGCCATGCCCTCGCGATGGCGGTGGAGCGCGCCAAGATCGCCCTGTCGGACGGGCCGGAGGCCGCGCTGGCGCTGGACTGGGGGGAAGGCGCGCTGGTCCGGCCGGTCAGCGCGGCCGAGCTGGGCGAGGCCACCGGCGCGCTCGCCGCCCGCATCGGGGCGCGCGTGCATGGCTGCCTGAGCGAGGCCGGCGTCCCGGCGGGCGCCGTCGACGCCCTGTTCCTGACCGGCGGCTCGACCCTGCTGCCGCCGGTGCGGGCGGCCATCCGGGCGGCGGTCCCCGACGCCCGGGTGGTGGAAGGCGACATCTTCGGATCGGTCGGCCTCGGCCTCGCCATCGAAGCCGGCCGGCGCTACGGCGCCGTCGCCGCCGGAGGGCCGGGCTAAGCGAATTTTGCGACCCGGTTCCTCTTCATATACGCTAGCTTGGTCTTATGCAGTACCACGGATCGGATATATCCGATCGCCAGAGCGCTATGACCACCGGGATCAATTTGCAATGACTTCTGCCGTTATCGGGGTGCCGCTGTCCGGCGCCACGGTTCCGCCGACCGACGCCACGCAGGCGGCGGCCGGCGACCTCCAGGCCCGCAAGCGTCGGGCGCGCTTCTGGGCCGAACGAACCGCTCCCTTCCGGAACGCCAGCGCCGCACGCAGCATCGGCCAGCTCGTCGCCACGCTGATCCCGCTGGTCGGTCTGGTCGCGCTGATGGGGCTCAGCCTGGATGTCGGCTACTGGTTGACTCTTCTGCTGGCGGTGCCGGCGGCGCTGTTCCTGGCGCGCCTGTGGATCCTCCAGCACGACTGCGGCCATGGCGCCTTCTTCACCTCCGGCCGGGCCAACGACTGGGTCGGCCGCTGCCTGGGCGTGCTGACGGTCACCCCCTACGAGATGTGGCGGCGCGACCACGCCATCCACCACGCGACCTCGGGCAACCTGGACCGGCGCGGGACCGGCGACATCGACACCCTGACGGTGCGCGAGTATCTGGCGCTCTCCCCCTGGCGGCGGCTCCGCTACCGGATGTACCGCCACCCGCTGGTTCTGTTCGGGCTGGGGCCGACCTTCCTGTTCCTGTGGAAGTTCCGCTTTCCTCTCGGCGACCAGATCGGCGACCGCCGGGCCTGGGTCAGCGTGCTGACCACCAACGCCATGATCCTGTTGCTTCTGGCCCTGTTCTCCGCGGCCTTCGGGCTGGCCCCGGTGCTGGCGGTTTGGCTGCCGGTCGTCCTGGTCGCGGCGACCGTCGGCATCTGGATGTTCTACGTCCAGCACCAGTTCGAGAGCGTCTACTGGCGCCACGAGCCGGAGTGGGATTTCCACGAGGCCGCCGTCCACGGCTGCTCCTTCTACGACCTGCCGCGCTGGCTGCACTGGATGACCGCCTATGTCGGCTACCACCATGTGCATCACCTGGCCTCGCGCGTGCCCAACTACCGGCTGCGCGACTGCCACCGGGCGATCCCCGAGCTTCAGGCGGTGCGGGCGATCGGCCTTCGGGACAGTTTCCGGACGGTCAGGCTCGCCCTGTTCGACGAGGACAGCCGGCGCCTGATCGGCTTCCGCGAGCTGCGCACCCGGACGGCCTGACGGCGACGGCGTCCGATGGGGGCCATCGGACGCCGTCGAAGCGCCTTCGAAGCGCCATTGGAACGTCATCGGAACGCTGCCGCGGCGGGCGGCAGGGCGCCGTTACGCCTCCAGCCGGCGGCGCAGCAGGGACAGCGCCGGCGCCTCGTCGAGGCTCGGCTGGAAGGCGACGGAGATCTCGCTGAGCGCGTGCGCCCAGCTTTCCGGGTTGGTGCCGTCCGGGGCCTCCACCGCGGTGAAGCCGGTGCGGACGAGGAAGCGGTACTGGTCCGGGATGACGTGGCCGACCGCGCGGATCTCCCCGCGGTAGCCGTAGCGCTCGCGCAGCGTGCGGGCGGTGGAGAAGCCGCGGCCGTCGCGGAACTTCGGGAACTCCACGGCGACCAGGGCGAAGCGGTCCAGGTCCGGGGCGATGGCCGGGGCCAGGGTCGCGCTGGTCACCCGGACGCCGAGCGCCGCGTTGCGCCCTTCGAACTGGTCGCGCTCGGCCTTCCAGCGCTCGAAGCTGATGATGGCCGGGCGGTCGGCCGGCACCGCTTCGCCGTCGGCGACGTGGGTCCAGGCATCCTCGGCGACGCGGCCGTCCTTAATCAGCGGCATAGATTCTCTCCTTGAACGGGGCGTGGCCGACGCGCCGGAGGGTGTCGAGGAAGCGCTCCCCGTCGGTCCGGTTGGCGAGGTAGACCTCGACCAGGGCCTCGATGGCGTCCACCGTCTGGTCGGCGGTGATCGCCGGGCCGAGGATGTCGCCGATCGCGGTGGTCAGCGTCGGGTCGCCGCCGACGGTGATCTGGTAGAACTCCTCGCCCTTCTTGTCGACGCCGAGGATTCCGATGTGGCCGACATGGTGGTGGCCGCAGGCGTTGATGCAGCCGCTGATCTTGATGCCCAGCTCGCCGATCGCCTGCTGGCGCTCGGGGTCGGCGAAGCGCTCGGAGATGGCCTGGGCCAGCGGGATGGAGCGGGCGTTGGCCAGCGCGCAGTAGTCCAGCCCCGGGCAGGCGATGATGTCGCCGATCAGCCCGGCGTTGGCGGTGCCGAGGCCGGCCGCCTCCAGCGCCGTCCACAGGGCGTGCAGGTCGTCCTGGCGGACATGGGCCAGCACCAGGTTCTGGACGTGGCTGACGCGCAGCTCGCCGAAGCTGTAGCGCTCGGCCAGGTCGGCGACCAGCTCCATCTGCTCCGCCGTGGCGTCGCCGGGGATGCCGCCGGCCGGCTTCAGCGAGACGGTGGCGATGGCGTAGCCGGGGGCCTTGTGCGCCGCCACGTTGACGGCGACCCAGCGGGCGAAGGCCGGGTCGGCGGCCTTGGCCTGCTCCAGCGCGGCCGAGACCGCCGGGAGATCCTCCAGCGGCGGGGCGCCGAAGCGCTGGCGGATCTCGGCGACGATCTCCGGGGCGAGGCGGTACTTGGGGCCGCGCAGCCGCTCGAACTCCTCCTCCACCTCGGCGGTGAAGCGCTCCTGGCCCAGCTCGTGGACCAGGATCTTGATGCGCGCCTTGTAGATGTTGTCGCGCCGGCCGTACTGGTTGTAGACGCGCAGGATCGCTTCCAGGTAGGCGACGAAGTCCTCCTCGGCCACCCAGTCGCGGATCTTCTTGCCGATGAAGGGCGAGCGGCCGAGGCCGCCGCCGACGAAGAAGGTGAAGCCGACCTCGCCCGCGTCGTTGCGCACGGCCTGCACGCCCACGTCGTGGGTGCGCAGGGCGGCGCGGTCGGCGGGGCCGCCGATGATGGCGATCTTGAACTTGCGCGGCAGGTAGGTGAATTCCGGGTGCAGCGTCGTCCACTGCCGCAGGATCTCGGCATAGACCCGGCCGTCGACGATCTCGTCCCGGGCGGCGCCGACGAAGGCGTCGGTGGTGACGTTGCGCACGCAGTTGCCGCTGGTTTGCAGCGCGTGCATGTCGACCTCGGCCAGCTCGCCCAGGATGTCCGGGGTGTCCTCCAGCCGGATCCAGTTGAACTGGAGGTTCTGGCGGGTGGTGAAATGGCCGTAGCCCTTGTCGTAGGTGCGGGCGATGTGGGCCAGCTTGCGCAGCTGCGGCGCGGTCAGCACGCCGTAGGGAACGGCGACGCGCAGCATGTAGGCGTGGAGCTGGAGGTAGAGGCCGTTCATCAGCCGCAGCGGCTTGAATTCGTCCTCGCTCAGCTCTCCGGACAGGCGGCGGGCGACCTGGGCGCGGAACTGCTCGACCCGTTCCGCCACGAAGCGGCGGTCGATGTCGTCGTAACGGTAGACCCCGGCGTGACGGCCGGGTGCGATGTGGTTCATGGATCGGGCTCCCAAGCCGCGGGTATGGGGATGTGGCGCACCGCCGGCCGGCCTCAGGCCGCGGCCTGCTTGCCGAGGTCGGTGCGCACGGTGGGGCCGAACGCCCGGATGCGCTCGCGGGTCTTCACGGGCCGGCGCCGGCCGTCCTCGACGCTCAGCTCGAAGGCGTAGACGTCGACCCCGAAACGGTCGCGGTCGGACCGCTCCCTGGCGTCGGCCAGGGCGGCGTCGGCCTCGGCGCCGTCGAACAGGGCGGCCTCGTCCAGCGATTCGACCCACCGGCCCTCGGGGCCGAGGAACACGACGGTGCCGTCGCGCAGCCGGTTTGCGGTGATGGCCTTCAGCGCCATGTCATCCTCCTCGAACAGTCACTCACGCCGGAACGGCGGCCCGCATCGGGGCAGGGTTTGAAAAGGGGCCGCCGGCGGCCTGCTGCCAGCGGCCGATCCAGCCGCGCAGCCGCACCACCTCGCCGACCGCGATCACCGCGGGGCGCTTGGCCTGTAGCCGGACGGCGTCGCGGGCGCAATGGGCCAGATTGGTCTCGATCACGGTCTGCGCCTCGGTGCCGGCGCTGGACACGATGGCCACCGGGGTCATCGCCGGCTTGCCGGCGGCCACCAGCCGCTCGGCGATCGCATCCAGCGTGCCGAGCGCCATGTAGAACACCAGCGCCCCCGGCATCCGCGCCAGCACGTCCCAGTCGAGGTCGGCCGGCAGGCCGCCCGTCCGGTCGTGGCCGGTGATGAAGGTGGCGGTGGAGCCGAAGCCGCGGTGGGTCACCGGGATGCCGGCGCAGGCCAGCCCGCCGATTCCCGCGGTCACGCCGGGCACCACCCGGAAGGGGACGGCGGCGGCGGCCAGCGCCAGGCACTCCTCGCCGCCGCGCCCGAACACGAAGGGGTCGCCGCCCTTCAGCCGCAGCACGCGCAGGCCCTGGCGGGCCAGCTCGACCAGCCGCGCGTTGATGGCGTCCTGCGCGGGCGAGGGGCGGCCGGCGCGCTTGCCCACGTCGACCAGGGCGGCGTCGGGGTTGGCCATGGCCAGGATGCCGTCGCCGACCAGCGCGTCGTGGACGACGGCGTCGGCCTCGGCCAGCGCCTTGGCGGCCAGCAGGGTGAGCAGGCCCGGGTCGCCGGGGCCGGCGCCGGCCAGCCAGACGCTGCCCGGCTCGAAGTCCGGCAGCGCGGGCGCGAACGGAACGGGTTTGCGGGTTCCACTCATGGCAGCCATCCTCTCCCGGCGACAAGGTCCCGGGTTGCCCGGAAAATCTCGGTTCCACCCGTGCCCCCGGCGCGCAGCCGGTCGCGCATCTCCGCGATCTCGCCCAGCCGCGCCGACCAGGCGGCGGGGAACAGCGACTCCAGCCGCTCCCGCAGCATGCGGGCCAGCGCCGGGCTGCGCCCCCCGGTGGATACGGTGAGCAGCAGGTCGCCGCGGCGGACCACCGACGGGGCATGGAAATCACACAAAGGGACGACGTCCTCGACATTCACCAGGACGCCGCCGGCACGCGCCCGGGCGGCCAGCGCCTCGGCCTCCGCCGGGTCGAGCCCGGCGACGAACAGGAGCTGGGTTTCCGCCAGATCCTCCGGCCCCGGCAGGGCGCGCACCAGGCGCGGCCCGGCCAGCGCCGCCAGCGCCGCGTCGGCCTGCGGGGCGTAGACCGCCGGTGCCGCTCCGCCTTCCAGAAGCCAGGCGAGCCGGCGCTGCGCCAGGGAACCCCGGCCGGCCAGCGCCACGCGCG
Source organism: Pseudomonadota bacterium (assembly GCA_023416455.1). Taxonomy (GTDB): domain Bacteria; phylum Pseudomonadota; class Alphaproteobacteria; order Azospirillales; family Azospirillaceae; genus Azospirillum. The sequence continues at coordinate 13,376 of JAEZHQ010000642.1, forward strand.
CGCGCGCCGGGTCGAGCGCGACGGGGATCACCGCCGTCTCCGGAAAAACACGGGAAGGCTGGAAAACACAGGGTGGCATGCGTCGATTTGCATCATGGCGCCATTTAAGCGCGGGAGCGTTGCCCAATCAACACATTTCACAAACAAACGGTAATCTATAAAACAAATAGAGAATGTATTTGCGTTGCGGCAGCATCGCCATGGTGGTAATGTGCAAAACACAAGATAAAACCCACTCTGAAAATAGACAATCCGATGCTCGACGGACCTGCACATCCCGATGCCGAGGCCGATGCCGATGCCCGGGCGGCGGCCCTGGCCGCCCGCTTCGGCGGGCTGGAAGGGGCGGCGCTGCTTGCCGCCGTCGCGCGGGACGCCTTCCCCGGCCGCATCGCCCTGGTGTCGTCCTTCGGGACGGAGTCCGCGGTGCTGCTGGCGCTGGCGGCCGAGGCGGACCCGGCCTTCCCGGTCATCTTCGTGAACACCGGGAAGCTGTTCGGGGAGACCCTGCGCTACCGCGACCAGCTGGTCCGGCGGCTCGGCCTGACCGACGTGCGCACCATCGGTCCGACCGCGGAGGAGCTTGCCGACGGGGACCCCGACGGGTTGCTGTTCACCCGTTCGCCGGACGCCTGCTGCCATCTGCGCAAGACGATCCCCCTGGACCGCGCGCTACAACGGGTGGACGCATGGGTGACCGGGCGCAAGCGCTTCCAGGCCGCCACCCGTGCGGCGCTTCCCCTCTTCGAGGCCGGCGAGGGAAAGGTTAAGATCAATCCGCTGGCGTCCTGGGACCGCCGGCGGATCGAGGAGGAGTTCACCCGGCGCGACCTTCCGCGCCATCCACTGGAGGCCGATGGGTTCCTGTCCATCGGCTGCTTTACCTGCACCGAGCGTGTCGCTCCCGGTGCGGATCCGCGGTCCGGCCGATGGGCCGGCACCGCCAAGACCGAATGCGGCATACACACCTACAAGACTGGAACCGCAAGATGAGCGCCGACCTCGACTACCTTGAGAGCCAGAGCATCTACATCCTCCGCGAGGCCTACAACCGCATCGACAAGCTCGCCCTGCTGTGGTCGATCGGCAAGGACAGCAACGTTCTGCTCTGGCTCTGTCGCAAGGCGTTCTTCGGCCGCGTTCCGTTTCCGGTCGTGCAGCTCGACACGGCCATGGAGTTGCCGGAGGTCTACGAGTTCCGCGACCGCATCACCCGCGAGTGGGGGCTCGACCTCGTCGTCGAAGCCTGCCCGCCCGAGGAGGAGATGGACCAGACCCTGCCGCCGCTGACCCGCGCCGCCGCGCGCAAGACGGAAGGGCTGAAGAACCTCCTGCGCAACGGCAAGTACCAGGGGATCATGGTCGGCATCCGGCGCGACGAGCAGGCCACCCGGGCCAAGGAGCGTGTCTTCTCGCCGCGCTCGCTGGAGGGCGACTGGGACGTCAAGGACCAGCCGGCGGAGTTCTGGGACCACTACAAGACCCGCTTCGAGGAGGGCACCCACGTCCGCATCCACCCGCTGCTGCACTGGACCGAGCTGGACATCTGGCGCTATTCCAAGCGTGAGGACATTCCCATCGTCCCGCTGTACTTCGCGCGCGACGGCAAGCGCTACCGCTCGCTGGGCGAGAAGAACATCACCTTCCCGGTGGACAGCACCGCCGGGACCATCGACGAGATCATCGCCGAGCTGATCGTCACCCGCATCCCGGAGCGCGCCGGCCGCGCCATGGACAACGAGTCCGAGGACAGCTTCGAGCGCCTGCGCAGCGTGGGGTACATGTAAGATGCAAACCCGCAACGAGACCGGCGGCCAGCTCCGCATCGTCATCGTCGGCCATATCGACCACGGCAAGTCGACGCTGATCGGCCGCCTGCTGAACGACACCGGCAGCCTGCCCGACGGCAAGGTCGAGCAGGTCCACGAGATGAGCCGCAAGCGCGGCATGCCCTTCGAATGGGCCTTCGTCATGGACGCCCTCCAGGCCGAACGCGACCAGGGCATCACCATCGACACCACCCAGATCCACTTCAAGACGGCGCAGCGCCCCTACGTCGTCATCGACGCTCCGGGCCACACCGAATTCCTGAAGAACATGGTGACCGGCGCCTCGCAGGCCGACGCCGCGCTGCTGGTGATCGACGCCGCCGAGGGCGCGCTGGAGCAGTCGCGCCGCCACGCCTTCCTGCTGCACCTGCTGGGCGTGCGCCAGGTCGCGGTGGCCGTCAACAAGATGGACCGCGTCGACTTCTCCGAGGAGCGCTTCGCCGCCGTCGCCCACGAGATCCGCGAGTATCTGGCGGATCTGGACGTCTTCCCCAGCGCCGTCATCCCGATCGCGGCCCGCCACGGCGACAACATCGTCTCCCGCTCGGAGCGGACGCCCTGGTACGACGGCCCGACGGTGGTCGCGGCGCTGGACGCCTTCCGCCCGCAGCAGGCCCCGACCGACCAGCCGCTGCGCTTCCCCGTCCAGGACGTCTACAAGCCGGACGACCGCCGCATCCTGGCCGGCCGCATCGAGAGCGGGCGGCTGCGCGTCGGCGACACGCTGCGCTTCGCCCCGACCGGGGCCACCGCCACGGTGGTCAGCATCGAGGGGTGGAACCACCCCCAGCCGATCCTGGCGGCGCAGGCCGGCCAGTCCATCGGCGTCACGCTCGACAAGCGCATCTTCGCCGAGCGCGGCCACGTCGCGCATCTGGAGGCGGAGGCCCCGCACGCCACCCACCGGCTGGGCGTGCGCGCCTTCTGGCTGGCCTCGGAGCCGCTGACCGTCGGCAAGACCTACACGCTGAAGATCACCACCGCCGAGCACCGCGTCACGGTGGAGGAGATCACCGCCGTCATCGACATCGAGGATCTGTCGAGCACTCCGGCCAAGGCGGTCCGCCGCAACGAGGTGGCGGAGGTGGTGCTGCGCTCGCGCTCGCCCATCGCGGTCGACCTCGCCTCGGTCCTGCCGCGCACCGGGCGCGGCGTCCTCATCGACGGCCACGACGTGGTCGGCGGCTGCATCGTCATCGACGCCGACGAGGGGCCGGCGGCGGCGGCCAACCTCACCGAGGTCTCCCACGCCGTCACCGTCGAGGAGCGCGCCGCCGCCAACGGCCACCGCGGCGGCATCCTGTGGCTGACCGGCCTGTCGGGCGCCGGCAAGTCGACGCTGGCCATGGCGGTCGAGCGGGCGCTGTTCGACCGCGGCTGGCAGGTCTTCGTGCTCGACGGCGACAACGTCCGCAACGGCCTGAACGCTGGACTCGGCTTCTCCGCGGAGGACCGGGCGGAGAACATCCGCCGCGTCGCCGAGACGGCCCGGCTGTTCGCCGACGCCGGCCTGCTGGTCGTCGCCTCGCTGATCTCGCCGCTCCAGGCCGACCGGGCGCGGGCGCGGGCCATCGGCGGCGACCGCTTCCACGAGGTCTATGTGGCCGCCGACCTCGCCACCTGCGAGAAGCGCGACCCCAAGGGCCTCTACCGCAAGGCACGGGCCGGCGAGATCCCCGACTTCACCGGAGTCTCCGCCCCCTACGAGGCGCCCGAGACCGCCGAGCTGACCATCGACACCGGCGCGCTCAGCCCGGTGGAGGCGCTGGGCGAGCTGCTCGACTATGTCGACCGCAGCTTCGGCCGCAGCGGGCTGAAGCGCGGGCGACTCTAGGCGGGTCTGCCGGATCGGGCCGGTCCTGGCCCGGCCCGGGCAAACCGGCGGACTTCCCGGTTCCGCGGGGGAGCCGAGCCCGCCCCCGGGTCGGCCCCCTTGTTGTGCGGGGTGCTTCAGGGGGCATACCGGCGGCGCATAATCACTTCCATTGAGCGCCGCCGGTCGCTTGCCGGTGCCATTGGCGACGCGGCGCCCGGAGCGATTAAATCCTATTTCAATACTAGTTTTCATGGTCAGGACAGTCGGCGGCTTCTGGCCCGCCCTTCCGGATGATTGTGTGAAATCGTCCTTTCCCTCATGAACCTTTGTGCAATTATCTTTTCCCATTCCGGCAGGCTATGCTAAATAGGCGGCGTGATTCCCAAAGGATGGACCCGATGACCGCCCTGACCCGACGCTCCGCGATGCTGGCGCTGGCCGCCTTCACCTCCGTCGCCGCCCTCGCGCCTGGCGCCGCCCGCGCCGCCGACCCGGTCAAGCTGGAGATTGGCTACATTCCGATCCTGGCCGCCGCGCCGCTGTTCCTCATCGACGGCGAGGGCTGGGCGCGCGAGGCCGGAATCGCCCTGAAGCTGACCCGTTTCGAGTCGGGTCCGCACGGCATCCAGGCCTTGGCGGCCGGTCAGCTCGACCTGCTCTACGCCGGGGTGGCGCCGGTCCTGGTCGCCCGCTCCAAGGGTGTGGACGTCTCGGTCATCGCCAACTCGGCGGTGGAGGAGATGGTGGTCGCCGGCCGCGGCCCCTTCGCCAAGGCGCTGGCCGGCAATCCGACGGCGGAAGCCTTCCGCGCCTTCACCGCCGAGGCCGGCCGCAAGCCGAAGATCGGCACGCAGCCGCCGGGCTCGGTGCCCGACACCGTGCTGCGCCACTGGCTGTTCAAGGTGATCAAGGTCGATCCGTCCGACGTCGAGATCGTCTCCATGGGCATCGAGAAGACCCAGCAGGCCCTGCTGGCCGGCGCCCTGGACGCCGCCACCATCCGCGAGCCGACGGTCACCGTCACCCGGCAGATGGACCCGAACGTCGCGCTTCTGGCGACCGGGGCCGAGATGTTCCCGAACCAGCCGGGCACCGTGGTCGCCGTCCGCGGTCCGGTCGCCCGCGATCAGGGACCGGCGCTGGAGCGGCTGGTCAAGCTGCACATCCGCGCCGTGGACGCCATCGCCAAGGATCCGGCGCGCGCCGCCAAGGTGGTGAACGAGTATCTGGGCAAGGGCCTGCTGGAGCCGGCCACGCTGGAGGCCGCCTTCCGCTCGCCCGGCTCCAAGTTCGTCGCCGACCCGCACAGCGTGGTCCCGGCGGTGGAGCGGATGATGGCCTACACCAAGGAAATCGGGTCGGCCCAGGAGGCCATCCCCGTCTCCGAGGCGTTCGACTTCCGCTTCTACGACGCCGCGGTCGGGAAGTGATGGAAGGCAAGCTGAAGCTTCAGGCCTCGCTGGCGCTGTCGGTGCTCGGCGTCGGCGCCTTCCTGCTCGCCTGGGAGGCGCTGGCGCAGAGCGGCATCGTGCCGGCCCGTCTGCTGCCTTCGCCCAGCGCCGTTCCGGCCGCCTTCGTGGCGGAGTTCAGCAGCGGCACCTGGCCGGCCATGGTGCTGGCCAGCCTGTCGCACTACCTGACCGGTCTGGCGCTGGGCTCCTTCCTCGGCATCTCCTTCGGCACGGCGGCGGCGCTGTGGGGCGTGTGGGACGCCTTCCAGGCCTGGGTGGTGCGCATGCTGCGCCCCATCCCGGCCATCGCCTGGATCCCCTTCGCCATCATCTGGTTCGGGGTCAGCGAGGGGGCGGCCTCCTTCCTGATCGCGCTGACGGTCTTCTGGATCAACTACTACGCCACCTACGCCGCGGTGCGCGGGGTGGACAAGGACCTGATCGAGCTGGGCCATGCCTTCGGCCAGGGCGGGCTGGTCCCGCGCCTGTTCAAGATCGTCCTTCCGGGTGCGCTGCCGGGCATCCTGTCCGGCCTGCGCGCCGGGCTGGGGCAGGGCTGGATGACCGTGGTCGCGGCCGAGCTGTTCGGCATTCCCGGCCTCGGCATGCGCATGATGGAGGCGTCGGGCCTGCTCGCCACCCACATCGTGGTGCTCTACATGGTGACCATTGCCACGCTCTACGGCGTGTGCGACTTCCTGTTCATGCAGGTTCAGCAGCGGGTGCTCGCATGGCAGCGGTGATCGATCTGCGGGGGGTGGCCATCGGCTACGGCTCCGACGCCCCGCCCGTGCTCGTGGAGGTCGACCTCTCCATCGAGCGCGGCAGCTTCGTCGCCATCGTCGGCCCGTCGGGCGTCGGCAAGTCCACCCTGCTGCGCGTCGTCGCCGGCCTTCACAAGGCGCGCGGCGGCAGCGTGACCATCCACGAGACCCGGAAGCCCGGCCACCGCCCGGTCAGCCTGGTCTTCCAGGACCCGCGCCTGCTGCCCTGGCGGCGCGTCGCCAAGAACGTGCGATTCGGCCTGGAGGGGCTGCCGGTCGCGGCGGCCGAGCGCGACCAGCGGGTGCAGGACGCGCTCCGCCTCGTCCGGCTGGAGGATTACGGCGGGCGCTGGCCCTACGAGCTGTCGGGCGGCCAGCGCCAGCGGGTGGGCATCGCCCGCGCGCTGGCGGTCGATCCGGACATCCTGCTGATGGACGAGCCCTTCGGCGCGCTCGACGCCATCACCCGCCACGGCCTCCAGGACGAGCTGCGGCGCATCCACCAGGAAACCGGCAAGACCATCCTCTTCGTCACCCACGACCTGGAGGAGGCGGTGCATCTGGCCGACCGCATCATCGTCCTGGGTGGCAGCCCCGCCCGAATCGTCCGCGACGTGGCCAACGATCCGGGGCGCGAGGGAAGCGGCTTCCGCGGTCAGGTCGAGCATCTGCGGTCGGGGATCGCCGACAACTACAGCATCTAGCGCGTCAGCGTCTCGCGCGTCGCATTTTGCTGGCGGCGCCGGGGCCGTCCTCTTACTTTGGTGCACAAACAATAGTTTGCGTTCCGGGAGGACATCCCATGAGCACCGACGCCGGACGGCGCCGCACCCGCCCATACCCCAAGGGCCGCCCCCTCGACCCGGCCGCGGTGGCCGCGGTCGCCGATCTGCTTGCCGGGCAGCCCTTGCGCCGCGACCTTCTGGTGGAGCATCTGCACCGCCTCCAGGACCATTTCGGCGCGCTGCACGCCCGCCATCTCCTGGCGCTGGCGGCGGCCATGCGGCTGGCCCCGGCGGAGGTCTACGAGACGGCCAGCTTCTACGCCCATTTCGACATCGTGGACGAGGGCGAGGCCGCCCCGCCGCCGGTGACGGTGCGGGTGTGCGGCAGCCTGTCCTGCGCCATGGCCGGGGCGGCCGAGCTGCGGGGCGGTCTTGCCGGGCGGCTCGGCCCCGACGTCCGCGTCGTCGAGGCGCCCTGCATGGGGGCCTGCCACAACGCCCCCGCGGTCATGGC
>JAEZHQ010000650.1 GCA_023416455.1 Pseudomonadota bacterium
GTCGTGCTCAGCGCCGCCGTCTGCTCGGTGCTCAGCGCGCTGATCTGGGTCGCGCTCAGCGCCCCCACCTGGGTGGCGGTCAGCGCGCTGATCTGGGTGGTCGTCAGCTCGCCGAGGTCCTCGGTGCCGAGGTCGCGCAGCTGCGCCGCGGTCAGCGCGCGGATCTGCGCCGTGCCCAGCGCCGCCGCCTGCTCGGTGCTCAGCACCCCCACCTGGGCCGCGGTCAGCCCGCCCACCTGGGCGTTGGTCAGGGCGCTGATCTGGGTGGTGGTCAGCTCACCGATGTCCTCGGTGCTCAGGCCGCGCAGCTGCGCCGTGCTCAACGCCCGCAGCTGGGCCGTGCCCAGCGCCGCCGTCTGCTCGGTGCTCAGCGCGCTGAGCTGGGTCGCGCTGAGCGCCCCAATCTGCGCCGTGGTCAGGGCGCTGATCTGGGTGGTGGTCAGCTCACCGACGTCCGTCGTGCTCAGGCCGCGCAGCTGCGCCGCGGTCAGCGCGCGGACCTGGGCCGTGCCCAGCGCCGCTGTCTGCTCGGTGCTCAGCGCGCTGACCTGGGTCGCGCTGAGCGCCCCAACCTGGGCGTTGGTCAGCGCCTCCACCTGGGTGGTGGTCAGCTCGCCGACGTCCGTCGTGCTCAGGCCGCGCAGCTGCGTCGCCGTCACCCCGCGCAGCTGGGCGGTGCTCAGCGCCGCCATCTGCTCGCTGCCCAGCGCCGACAGGTTGGTCGCCGACAGGACTCCCACCTGGGTGGCGCTCAGCGCCTCCACCTGGGTCGTGCTCAGCGCCGCCGTCTGCTCGGTGCTCAGCACCCCCACCTGGGCGTTGGTCAGCGCGCCCACCTGGGTGGTGGTCAGCTCGCCGATGTCCGTCGTGCTGAAGCCCCGGATCTGGGTCGCGTTCAGCGCGCGCAGCTGGGCCGTGCTCAGGCCCGCCATCTGGTCGGTGTTCATCGCCGACAGGTTGGCCGCCGACAGCGCCCCCATCTGGGTCACCGTCAGGGCGCTGATCTGCGTCGCCGACAGCTCGCCGATGTCCTCCGTGGTCAGGCCGCGGATCTGGGTTGCCGTCAGGCCCCGGACCTGCGTGGTGGACAGCGCCGCCACCTGCTCGCTGCTCAGGAACGAGAAGCTGGTCGCCGACAGCGCTCCGAGCTGGCCGGCCCCCAGCCCCACGATCTGCGTCGAATTGAGCGCGCCCAGTTGGCCCGTGGTCAGCGCCTGGAGCTGCACGCCGTTCAGAACGGACAGCTGCGCGGCGCTGAAGGCGAAGGCCGGACTGTAGTCGAATGCCTGGACCTGGGTGGCCGAGAGGCCGCGGATCTGCGCGGTCGACAGCGCCTGAACCTGCGTCTCGGACAACTCTCCGATGTTGGTGGCGCTGATCGCCCCAACCTGGGTTGCGCTCAGCGCACCGATGTCCGTGGCGGACAATCCCTGGATGGCGGTCGCCGTCAGCCCGGAAATCTGGAGCGGGGTAAGATAGGAAATGGGCGAAACCATGGGATTACCTCACCAATGACTGAGCGTGTCGGACCCGACCTAGCGCAAGACGTTGCATGGTGAGTGGCCAGCCGCGGCCGCCGCCGATTGCGTGCCTGTTCGGCAGCACCGTGCAGCGGACGAACCCGGCGTGCGCAACCCCATCAACTCCACTCACGTTGATGCCGTCGCCTGGACGACCATCCCGTAACCACAACCGCCACCTATACGGTCTGGTTACTTCTAATATCTTAACTCGCAAGAAACTTGGTTGCAAGAGCAACGTTAGGATGAGCATCGTCCCCAAGCGTCAACGAAGGATCGCGGTTGGGATTGCCCGGCCTGGGAATGCTGTCCGTTCACGGACCGTGTGCGCAGGACCGGAGGCCGGGCGCTGCCGATCCGGCCTCCTCCCCTCCGGCGGGCGCCGCCGAAGGTGCGGCAAAGTGGCGCCGGTCCGTTGCGAAGGCGGCCGTCCGGCCTATGCCGAGTCGGGGGTGGACGAGACCCCGGACGTCCGGAAGCGGCGGGCGTCCCGCGGCCCGGCGGCAGGGCCGCCGCCGATCCGCCGGCTGCGGCTTCAGCCGTGCCCCGAGGCGACGCCACGCGCCGGCCGGTCCTGCATCACTTCGGCCAGCGTCTCGGCCAGTTCACGCGGCTGGACCGGCTTGTGCATCAGGCGGCAGCCGATCGACCGTGCCTCGCGCAGGCGCTCCGGGTCGGTGTCGCCGGTGATGATGACGGCCGGCACCGCCCAGCGCCGCCGCACCATCTCCACCACCGCGCGCCCGGTGGCACCGCCGGGCAGGCGGTAGTCGGCGATGAGCAGGTCGGGCTCCGCCGCAAGGCCGTCCAGCTTGGGCGCCAGATCGTCGGGCGAGCGGGCGGTCACGACCACCGCCCCCCAGCCCTCGAGGGTCAGCCGCAGCCCCGTCCGGACCGCGTCGTCGTCCTCCACCACCAGGGCGAGGCGGCCACCCAGGTCCGGCACCGCCGCCTCGGCCGCGGCGGTGACCGGCAGCGTCGCCACGGCCGACCGGGCCAGGGGCACCGCCACGGTGAAGACCGAGCCGCGTCCCACGACCGAGCGCACGCCGACCCGCAGGCCCAGCAGGCCGGCCATGCCCGCGACGATCGACAGGCCCAGGCCAAACCCCTTGGCGGCGTTGCGCTCCGGGTTGCCGAGCTGGCGGAACTCCTCGAAGATGGAGTCGAGATGCTCGGGCGGGATGCCCGGCCCATTGTCCCAGACCTGGAACAGGGCATGGCCGTCGCGGCGCCGGCCGATCACCAGCACAACCCCGCCCGTTCTCCCTCCCGTCCTCTGGCCCGTCCTCTGGCCCGCGCCGTGCTTGATGGCGTTGGCCACCAGATGGCGCAGGATGCGGTCGAGCAACCGCGGGTCGGTGGAGATCGGCAGCCCGCAGGGCCGGAAGCGAAGCTCCACCCCGCTCGCCTCGGCGTCCGCCAGGGCCTCCGAGGCCAGCCGGAACAGCAGCGGGTCGGGGTCGAAGTCGATCACCGACGGCTCGATCACGCCGGCCTCCAGACGCGCCAGGTCGAGCAACCCGTCGAGCATGGCGTGCAGGGTTCCGATCGAGGACTGGAGCAGGCCGGCCGTCTCCAGCACGGCCTCCCGGCCCTGGCCCCTGGCCATCTGCCGGCGCAGCACCTCGCCGTAGAGGGCGGCGGCCTGGATCGGCTGGCGCAGGTCGTGGCTGACCGAGGCGAGGAAGCGGGTTCGGGCGTGGCTGGCCTGCTCGGCCGCGCCGCGGGCGCGGTCCACGTCATCCTGCATCCGCCGGGCCGCGGTGACGTCGATGACCAGCCCGGCCAGCCGCCGCGGCCGGCCGTCGCCGTCCCGCGCCAGCACCCGCCCACGCCCGGAGAACCAGCGCACGCCCTTGACCGGGTGGTGGATGCGGAACTCGACCTGGAAATCCCCGGCGTCCGGCTGCCGGGCGCGCTCAAGGGCGGCCCTTGCCGCCGGGCGGTCATCGGGCAGCATCACCGCCAGCCAGCCCTCCGGCGACGGTTCCACACGGCCCGGCGGCAGGCCGTAGAGGTCGTGGCATTCCGGCGACCAGGACAGGGTTCCCCGCTCGACATCCCAATCCCACAGTCCGGCACCGGCCAGGACCAGGGCGAGGTGGAGGCGCAGATCCCGGTCGCCCGGCCAATCCCGGTCCGCCGACGGCTCGGCCGCAGCGTCATCGCCCTGCGGCCGCGGCGCAGCGGCGGCGGCGGCCGGCCCCGGGGACTCCGGCGGCCATCCCGGCTCCTCGTCCGGCCCGGTCCGGTCGAACTGCTCGCGAAGCAGGGCCACCTCATCGGCCAGCCGCTCCGCCCGCCGGCGTGCATCCTCCGCAACGCCCCTTGCGCGCTCCAGCTCCTGGCCGGACGCGGCGATCCGGCGGCGCAGGTCCTCCCGCTTCTCAAGGCGTTCCATCATCGGTTGCACGGGGCGTTCCGAAATTTCCATGCCGCGAACGGCGTCTGTGACGCAGAATGATTGTTCGACACCGCACTGAAAATGAGAAGTATCCCGATGCGCCTAGCTCGCCGGTATAGGCGCCGGGGCCTGATGGTGGAGGCACGCTTGTTCCCCTTGCCATTCCCCATAGGGAATAACTCTTCCCATTGCGTCATACCCAGGCACCGCCTAAGCTGGACCCATCGGCCGGGTCCGGATCGCCGGCCTTCCCCGACAGCGCGGAGCGCGGCATGGCGCCTGTCCTCCGGTTCGTGCGGCCGGCGGGATGGGGACATGGCGGACCGGCACCCTCCGCCGGCGGATGGGAGGGTCCGACGCCGGCCTTTCTCCCGCGCCGGAACCATCACCCAAGGGAGGCCCCATGCCTGTTCCAAGCGTGCTGAAGGACCGCCTGCGCCTGCCGGCGATCGGCTCGCCCATGTTCATCATCTCCACCCCGGACCTCGTGATCGCGCAGTGCAAGGCCGGCATCATCGGCAGCTTCCCGGCGCTCAACGCCCGCCCCGCGGAGGCGCTCGACGACTGGCTGGCGCGGATACGCGAGGAGCTGGCCGCCCACGACGCCGCCCATCCCGGCCGGCCGTCGGCCCCCTTCGCGGTGAACCAGATCGTGCACAGGTCGAACAACCGGCTGGAGCGCGACCTGGAGGTCTGCATCCGGCACAAGGTGCCGGTGATCATCACCTCGCTCGGCGCCCGCCCGGACGTCTATGAGGCGGTCCATGCCTACGGCGGCATCGTCCTGCACGACGTCATCAACGACCGCTTCGCCCGCAAGGCGATCGAGAAGGGGGCGGACGGGCTGATCGCGGTCGCCGCGGGCGCCGGCGGCCACGCCGGGACGCTCTCCCCGATCGCCCTGGTCCAGGAAATCCGCCGCTGGTGGGACGGGCCCCTGGCCCTGGCCGGGGCGATCGCGACCGGCCGGGCGGTGCTCGCCGCGCGCGCCATGGGGGCCGATCTCGCCTACATCGGCTCCGCCTTCATCGCGACCGAGGAGGCCAACGCCCCGCCGGACTACAAGGCGATGGTCGTCGCGGCGGGCGCCGAGGACATCGTCTACACCAACAGCTTCTCCGGCGTTCACGGCAACTATCTGAGGCCTTCCATCCGCCGCGCCGGCCTGGATCCGGACGCGCTGGAGGCCGCCGATCCGTCGAGGATGGACGTCTCCAAGGCCAGGGCCTGGAGGGATGTCTGGAGCGCCGGCCAGGGCGTCGGGGCGCTCGACGCGGTGGTGCCGGCCGCCGCCCTGGTCGAACGGCTGTGCCGGGAGTACGAAACGGCGCTCGGCGAGGCCGCCGCCGAATGGTCGCGCCGCCTGGGCCGGGGAGACCCGGCGCCATGAGGGAGGACGGCATGGAGAAGAATGGTATGGAGAAGGACCGCATGACCGGGCACATCGCCGTCGGCGCCGAGGGCGGCGTGCTCGAAATCCGCTTCAACCGCCCCGACAAGAAGAACGCCATCACCGGCGCCATGTACAGCGCGCTGGCGGACGCCCTCGCCGTGGCGGACGCCGACCCGGCCATCCGGGCGGTGCTGTTCAGCGGAGCCGGCGACGCCTTCACCGCCGGCAACGATCTCGAAGACTTTCTGGCCGACACGCCGGACGGCGGCGACAGCCCGGTGTGGCGATTCCTCCAGGCCGTCGCCACCGCCCGCAAGGTGCTGGTCGCCGCGGTGCACGGCCCGGCCGTCGGAGTCGGCACGACGATGCTGCTCCATTGCGACCTCGTCTACGCCGGCCGCAGCGCGCGGCTGGCCCTGCCCTTCGTGAAGCTGGGGCTGGTGCCGGAGGCGGCAAGCTCGCTTCTGCTGCCCCGCCTGGCCGGCCACCAGCGGGCGGCGGAAATGCTGCTGCTGGGCGAGCCGTTCGACGCCGCCACCGCCCTGTCCCTGGGGCTGGTCAACCGCGTCGTGGAGGACGCCGACCTCCTCGCCACCGCCCGTGCGGCGGCGGCGGCCGTGGCGGCGCTGCCGCCCGACGCCGTGCAGCAGTCCAAGGCGCTGCTGAAGGGAAACACCCCGGAGGTGCTCGCGCGCATGGCCGAGGAGGCCCGGCTGTTCCGCGACCGGCTGCGTTCGGCCGAGTTCCGGCAGGCGGCTTCCGCCTTCCTCCGCAAGCGCCCGCCCGCGGCGGCGCCGGACCGTTCCTGACGGCGGCCGGCGCGTCCGGTCACGGGTGGCGGCATCGCGATTGTTGACAGATCCCCGGGAACCATGCGAGCCGGTCACCTGTACCGGTCGATGCAGCCATCGGGACCACCGCCATGATTCCCTTTTCCGTCCTCGACCTCGCCCCGATCACCCAGGGCTCCGACGCCGGCCAGTCCTTCCGCAACACGCTGGACCTCGCGCGCCACGCCGAGCGCTGGGGCTACCGCCGCTACTGGCTGGCCGAGCACCACAACATGTCGGGGATCGCCAGCGCGGCGACCGCGGTGGTCATCGGCCACGTCGCCGGCGGCACCTCGACCATCCGCGTCGGTTCGGGCGGCGTCATGCTGCCCAACCACGCGCCCCTGGTCATCGCCGAGCAGTTCGGCACGCTGGCGGCGCTGCATCCCGGCCGCATCGACCTGGGGCTGGGCCGCGCCCCCGGCACCGACCAGCGCACCGCCTACGCGCTGCGCCGCGACCTCGCCGCCGCCGCCGACCGCTTCCCGCAGGACGTGCTGGAGCTTCAGGCCTATTTCGAGCCGGAGGAGCCGGGCCAGGCGATCCGGGCGATCCCCGGGGTCGGCCTGAAGGTGCCGATCTGGCTGCTGGGGTCGAGCCTGTACAGCGCCCAGCTCGCCGCCGCGCTCGGCCTGCCCTTCGCCTTCGCCGCGCATTTCGCGCCCGACCACCTGATGGCGGCGCTGCGGCTCTACCGCAGCGGCTTCCAGCCCTCGCCGGCGCTGGACCGCCCCTACGCCATGCCCTGCATCAACGTCGTCGCCGCCGACAGCGACGCCGAGGCGGCGCGCCTCTTCACCACGGTGCAGCAGCAGTTCGCCAAGCTGCGGCGGGGCGGCGACCCGGGTCCCCTGAGCCCGCCGGTGGACAGCATGGAGGGCCGCTGGACCGCGCTGGAGAGCGCCGGGGTGGCCCACGCCCTGTCCCGCGCGGTGGTCGGCTCCCCCGACACGGTGCGGCGCGGGCTGGAGTCCTTCATCGCCGAGACCGCGGCCGACGAGCTGATGGTGACCGCCCACATCTTCGATCACGCGGCGCGCCTGCGCTCCTTCGAGATCGTGGCGGAGCTGCGCGGCGCGCCCTCCGCCGGCGGCACGGGCGGGGCGGGCTGAGCCGCCCCGCCCCGCGGCCGTCGCGCGGCCGTCACTTCACCAGCGGGCAGCCGCCTTCGGCCATCGGCCGGTAGGCTTCGTCGCCGGGGATGCGGGCCAGGACCTTGTAATAGTCCCAGGGCTCCTTGGACTCCGCCGGGCTCTTCACCTCCAGCAGGTGCATGTCGCGGACGACGCGGCCGTCCTGGCGGATCGTCACGTTCTCGCTGAACATGTCGTTGACCGGCAGCTCCTTCATGGCCTTGGACACGGCCAGCGACTCGTCGGTGCCGGCCTTCTCGACGGCCTTCAGATAGTGCAGGACGGCGCCGTAGACGCCGGCCTGGGCCGCCGTCGGGGCGCGGCCGCCGTGCTGGGCCATGAAGCGGCGCGACCACGCGCGGGTCTTGTCGTCCATGTTCCAGTAGAAGGACTCGGTCACCACCAGCCCCTGCGCGTCCTTCAGCCCGATGGCGTGGATGTCGGTGATGAACATCAGCAGCCCGGCCAGGCGCTGGCCGCTCTGCACGATGCCGAACTCGGCCGCCTGCTTGATCGAGTTCACCGTGTCGCCGCCGGCGTTGGCGAGGCCGATCACCTTGGCCCTGGACGCCTGCGCCTGCAACAGGAAGGAGGAGAAGTCCAGGGTGTTCAGCGGGTGGCGGACGACGCCCGCGACCTTGCCGCCGGCCTTCTCGACGAAGCCGATGGCATCGCGTTCCTGCGAATGGCTGCCGGCGTTGTCGCCGGTCAGGAAGAACCAGCTGTCCCCGCCCTGCTGGACCAGGGCGCGGACGGTGCCGTTGGCCATGGAGTAGCTGTCGTAGGTCCAGTGGATGGTGGTCGGCGCGCACTGCTTGCCGGTGAACTCCGACAAGGCCGGGCCGGACAGCAGGAGCATGCGGTTCTTCTCGCGGGTGACGCTGAGCACGCCGAGCGCGGTGGCCGAGCTGGGCACGTCGGCGATGGCGTCCACCTTGTCGACGTCGATCCATTGGCGGGCGATGGCGGAGCCCACGTCCGGCTTGTTCTGGTGGTCGGCGGTGATGACGGTGACCGGCTTGCCGAGCACCGTGCCGCCGAAGTCCTCCACCGCCATCCGCGCGGCGATGGCCGAGCCCTCGCCGCCCAGGTCGGCGTAGAGGCCGGAGCGGTCATTGAGCACGCCGATCTTCACGACGCCGTCGGACACCTGCGCCGCCGCCGGACCGGCCAGCGCCACGCCCGTCGCCAGGGCCGCCGCCAGGGCCGCCGCCCGGGTCACCGTTTCAACCGTCTTCATGATGCCGTTCCTCCCAAGGATCGGGCGTCGCGAGGCACCGCGGCGCCCTGGCTTGTCCGTTGATTCCTGTCGCCGCTTCCTGGTGCGCGGCGGCCCGTCAGCGCACCCTCTCGAGGATGCTGACGTAGTTGGCGACCGCCGCGCCGCCCATGTTGAAGATGCCGGCCCGGGTGGCGCCGGGAACCGCCACGCCGCTGGCCGTTCCCATCAGCTGCATGGCGGACATCACATGCATGGACACGCCGGTGGCCCCGATGGGATGGCCCTTGGCCTTGAGCCCGCCCGACGGGTTCACCGGCAGCCGCCCGCCGACCTCGGTCCAGCCTTCCTCGACGGCGCGCCGGCCCTCGCCGGGCGGCGTCAGGCCCATCGCCTCGTACTCGATCAGCTCGGCGATGGTGAAGCAGTCGTGGGTCTCCACGAAGTCGAGGTCGTCGAGGCCGAGGCCGGCCTGCTCCAGCGCCCGGCCCCAGGCCACGGCGCACCCCTCGAAGCGCGTCATGTCGCGCCGGCCCATGGGCAGGACGTCGTTGGCCTGGGCCTGGGCGCGCAGCCCCACCGCCTTGGCCGCCCGCACCGCGACGTCGCCGTGCGCCAGAACCAGCGCCGCCGCCCCGTCGGACACCATGGAGCAGTCGGTGCGGCGCAGCGGCCCGGCCACCAGGGGGTTCCTGTCCGACACCGCCCGGCAGAAGTCGAAGCCCAGATCCTTGCGCATATGGGCGAGCGGGTTGGCCGCGCCGTTGCGGTGGTTCTTCGCGGCGATCCGGGCCAGCGCGTCGGACTGGTCGCCGTAGCGCTGGAAATAGAGCTGCGCGATGCGCCCGAAGATGCCGGCGAAGGACGAGTCCTCCGCCTCCTCGGGCCGGTAGCTGGCCGAGGCCAGGGACGCCTGCACCTGGGCGGCGGAGGCGGCGGTCATCTTCTCCACGCCGATCACCAGCACCGTGCGCGCCCGCCCCGCACCGATGGCCATGGCCGCCTGGCGGATCGCCGCCGAGCCGGTGGCGCAGGCGTTCTCCACCCGCGTCGCCGGCTTGAAACGCAGCGCCCCGTCGGCCTGGAGCGCCAGCGAGGCCGGGAAGCCCTGCGGGTCGAGGCCCTGGTTGAAATGGCCGACGACGATCTCGTCGATGTCGGCCGGCTCCAGCCCGGCGTCGGCGACGGCGTCGGCGGCGACCCGCACCACCAGCGACTCCAGCGTCTCGCCGTCCAGCTTGCCGAAGCGCGTGTGCGCCCAGCCGATGATGTGTCCCAGCATGTCTTGTCCCTCTCCCCCCTGTGGGAACGGCCGGCCGCTGCGACGCGGCTCGCGGGGCCGGCCTCCCGGGGGTGGTGGCGGCCATCCGGCGCACTTATTGTCCGACAACCCGACTATTTACTCACCGACGGTCCGCTGTCAAGCGCCCGATCGCGCTGCGCGCAGCCTTCCCCCCGCCGCCTCCCGGCGGCTTGTTCCCCTCCATACTGCTCATTTGCCGACGCTGGATGAAGCAACCGGCGGATCGCTTGACAGGCCAACTAATTCTCGATTACAATCGGATTGTCGGACAAAAAATTGACCGTTGCCGACGGGCGCCGCAACAGGAGCCAGAGCCATGCCCCATGATCCCACCCTGTTCCGCGCCCCCGCCGAGACGGCCACGCTGGACTGGGCGGCCGTCGCCGCGCATCTGGAGGCGAACGGCCTGCGCCTCGACCCCGACCCGCCGCCCCGGCAGTTCCGCGGCGGCCTCGCCAACCTGAACTTCCTGGTCGCCGTCGACGGCGCACCGGCGGTGCTGCGCACGCCGCCGCCCGGGCCGCTGCCGCCGGGTGCCAACGACATGAAGCGGGAGCATCGCATCCTGAGCCGCCTGTGGCAGGCCCTGCCGCTGGCCCCGCGCAGCCTCCACCTGTGCGAGGATGCGGGGGTGGTCGGCCATCCCTTCCTCATCCTGGAGTACCGGGCGGGCATCACGCTGGCCGGGGCGGCGCCGGAGCGGCTGGCGGCGGAGCCGGCGGCCGGCGCCCGGCTCGGCCCGCTGATGGTCGACGTGCTGGCCGACATCCACGCCGTCGACCCGGCGGCGGTCGGCCTGGAGGGGCTGGGGCGGCCCGACGGCTTCCTGGAGCGGGCGGTCGCCGGCTGGGCGCAGCGGGCCGAGCGCTGCGCCGGGGCGGAGGGGCTCGACCCGCTGGTCGCCGGGCTGGCGGACTGGCTGCGCCGCAAGGTGCCGCGCGACGGCACCCCCACCCTGCTGCACAACGACTTCAAGCTCGACAACATGATCCTGGAGGCGGAGGGGCTGACCCCGGTCGCCATCGTCGACTGGGACCAGGGGACGCGCGGCGACCCGCTGTTCGACCTCGCCACGCTGCTCAGCTACTGGACCGAGCCGGGCGACCCGCCGGCCATGCACGAGCTGGCCCAGATGCCCACCGCCGGCCACGGCTTCCCCAGCCGGCGCGCGGCGGCCGAACGCTACGCCGCGCGCACCGGCCGCGACCTGTCGGGCTTCCGCTTCCACCGCGTGCTGGCGCTGTTCAAGCTGGGGGTCGTCTTCCAGCAGCTGCACGGCCGCTACCTCGCCGGCACCACCGCCGACCCGCGCTACGCCGGCTTCGGCGCGCTGGCGCGCGGCATCTTCGAATTCACCCACGAGGTCAGCCAGGACCGCTGCTTCTGAACGGCGGCGGCCATCAGGGAAGAACTCTGCCCATGGATTTCGCGCTCCCCCCGGAGACCGCCGCGCTGAAGGCCCGCACGGAGTCCTTCATCCGCGACGCGGTCATCCCCCTCGAACAGGATCCGCGCCAGTCGGCGCACGGCCCCTCCGACGCGCTGCGCCGCGATCTGAACGCGCTGGCCCGCGAGGCCGGGCTGCTCTCCCCCCACATGCCGCGGGAATGGGGCGGCCTCGGACTCGACCACCGCGGCAAGGCGGCGGTGTTCGAGGCCGCCGGCTATTCCCTGCTGGGGCCGTTGGCGCTCAACATCGCCGCCCCCGACGAGGGCAACCACCACCTGCTGGAGCAGGTCGCCGACGAGCGCCAGAAGCGGCTCTGGCTGGCCCCGCTGGCGGCGGCCGAGATCCGCTCCTGCTTCGCCATGACCGAGCCGCATCCCGGGGCCGGCGCCGACCCGGCGCTGCTGGCGACCAGCTACCGCCGCGCCGCCGGCGGCTACGTCATCAACGGCACCAAGTGGCTGATCACCGGCGCCCACGGCGCCGGGGTCTGCATCATCATGGCGCGCGACGCCGAATCCCCGCCGGGCGCGCCGCGCGCCACCATGTTCCTCGCCGCCATGGACCGGCCGGGCATCGTCATCGAGCGCACGCTCGACACCATCGACCAGAGCTTCCCCGGCGGGCATTGCGTGGTCTCCTTCCAGGACCTGTTCGTGCCCGAGGAGGACGTGCTCGGCCGCGAGGGCGAGGGTTTCCGCTACGCCCAGGTCCGCCTCGCCCCGGCGCGGCTGACCCACTGCATGCGCTGGCTGGGCGCCGCCCGGCGCGCCCACGACGTCGCCACCGACTACGCCCGCCGCCGCCACGCCTTCGGCAAGCCGCTCATCGAGCATGAGGGCGTCGGCTTCCAGCTGGCGGACAACGAGCTGGACATCCACACCTGCCGCCTGGTCACGGCGCACGCCGCCTGGGTGCTCGACCAGGGGCACAAGGGCCGCCACGAATCGAGCGTGGCCAAGGTCATTTGCTCCGAGGCGATCTGGCGAGTCGTCGACCGCTGCGTGCAGGTGCTGGGCGGGATGGGCGTCACCGGCGACACGGTGGTGGAGCGCATCTTCCGCGAGGTCCGGCCCTTCCGCATCTACGACGGCCCGTCGGAGGTGCACCGCTGGAGCATCGCCCGCAAGCTGGCCCGGGAGACCGGCCGATGAGCGCCGCCCCCTCCGCGCTCGCCGCCCCCTCCCCGCTCGCCGAGCGCATGCGGGCGCAGTTCGACCTGACCGGCACCGTGGCGGTGGTCACCGGGGCCGGGCGCGGTCTCGGCCGCGCCATGGCCGAGGGCCTCGCCGGCTTCGGGGCGGAGGTGGTGCTGTGCGGCCGCACCGGCGCGACGCTGGAGGCCGCCGCCGAAGCGATGGCCGCGGAGGGCGCCAGGGTGTGGTGGAAGACCGCCGACGTGTCGCGCGAGGAGGACGTGACCGCCCTCCTCGACGCCGTCCTGGAGCGCCACGGCCGGGTCGACACGCTGGTCAACAACGCCGGGATCAACCCCATCTACAAGGCGGCCGAGCGCACGGATCGCGACGACTGGCAGGCGATCATCGACATCAACCTGAGCGGCGTCTATCTGTGCTGCCGCCATTTCGGCGCCGCCATGCTGGAACGCCGGCGCGGCAGCATCATCAACATCACCTCCGTCGCCGGCCATGTCGGCCTGCGCAAGACCATGCCCTATGGCGCCGCCAAGGGCGGGGTGGAGATGATGAGCAAGTCGCTGGCCATCGACTGGGCGCCCGCCGGCGTCCGCGTCAACTGCATCGCGCCGGGCTACTTCGAGAGCGACCTGACCGCCGCCATGATCGAGAACGCCGCGCTGTCGCGGCGCCTGCTCGGCCAGACGCCCATGGGCCGCTTCGGCCGCGGCGAGGATCTGGTGGGAGCGGTGGTGTATCTGGCCTCTCCCGCCGCCTCCTACGTGACCGGCCAGAGCATCGTCATCGACGGAGGATGGACCGCCCAATGAACGATACCGCTCCCAACGACGGCGCTCCCGATGACGGCGCCCGGAACGATGGCGCCCGCCCCGCCGGCTTCGGCGACGCGCTCGCCGGGCTCGTCGTCCTCGACCTCACCCGGCTTCTGCCCGGCGCCTTCTGCACGCAGATGCTGGCCGACCTCGGCGCCGAGGTCATCAAGGTGGAGGAGCCCGGCCGCGGCGACTACAACCGCGCGTTCCCGCCGCTGAACGTCCAGGAGTCCGGCTCCTTCCTGCTGCTGAACCGCAACAAGAAGAGCGTCACGGTCAACCTGAAGACCGAGGAGGGCAAGGCCATCCTGCGCCGCCTCGCGGCGCGCGCCGACGTCCTGGTCGAAGGCTTCCGTCCCGGCGTGATGGACCGGCTGGGAGTCGGCTACGCGGCGCTGGCGGCGGAGAATCCGCGCCTGATCTACTGCGCCATCTCCGGCTTCGGCCAGGACGGCCCCTACGCCAGGACGCCCGGCCACGACATCAACTACATGGCGCTGGCCGGCGCGCTCCAGCTGTTCGGCAAGGCCGGCGAGGGGCCGATCGTGCCCGGCCTGTCGATCGCCGACCAGGGCGGCGGCTCGCTGATGGCCGCCTTCGGCATCCTGGCCGCCGTGCTGGCCCGCGCCGGCACCGGCAAGGGCCAGTTCGTGGACGTCTCGATGACCGACGGCGCGGTGTCGTGGCTGGCCTACCACGCCGCCGACCACCTGTTCGCCGGGGTCGAGCCCCGCGGCGGCGAGCGCCGCTTCCTCGGCCAGGCGCCCTGCTACAACGTTTTCCGCTGCGCCGACGGCCGCCACATCACGCTGGGGCTGATCGAGCCGGTCTTCTGGAGCCGCTTCTGCGATCTGGTCGGGCTGGCCGACCTGAAGGAGGCGCAATGGCCGGAGGGGGAGGAGGCCGAGGCGCAGATGCGCCGCGTCGCCGCCCTGATGGAAACGCGCAGCTGCGACGACTGGATGGCCCTGCTCGGCCCCGCCGACCTGCCGGTCGCCCCGGTCAACACCATGCGCGAAGCCTTCGCCGACCCGCAGCTCCGCCACCGCCAGATGCTGCTGGAGATGGACCACCCGGTGGAGGGGCGCATCCCGCAGCTGGGCTTCCCCATCAAGTTCTCCGAGACGCCGGGCCGGCTGCGCACCCCGCCGCCGCTTCTCGGCGAGCACAACGACGAGGTGCTGCGCGGGCTCGGCTACGCCGAGGCCGACATCGCCGAACTGCGCCGCAGAAGCGCGATCTGACCGACACCGGAGGGAACGTTCCATGACGACCGCAGCCAACCCGCCGCCTCCCCCGGAGTCCGCCCCGGACGCCGGCTTCCAGTGGAATCTGCCGCCCACCTTCAACTTCGGCGCCGACGTGGTCGACCGCTTCGCCGGGGATCCGGCGCGCATCGCCCTGCTGTGGTCGAACGCCGAGGGGCGGGAGGAGCGCTACAGCTTCGCCGACATGGCGCGGCTGACCAACCGCTTCGCCAACCTGCTGGCAAGCCGGGGGATCGGCAAGGGCGACCGGGTGATGGTCATGCTGCCGCGCCTGCCGCAATGGCAGGTGGCGATGGTCGGCTGCCTGAAGCTCGGCGCCGTGCCGGTGCCCTGCATCGACATGCTGACCGAGCGCGACGTCGCCTACCGGGCGGCCCATTCCGGCGCCCGGGCGGCGATCACCACCGCCGCCAACGCGCCGAAGTTCGCGGCCGTCGGCGCGCCCCTGGACCTGCGCATCGCCATCGGCGGGGCCGACGGCGGCGCCCCGGGCTGGACCGACTACGCCGCGGCGATGGACGGGGCGTCCGACCGCTTCACCCCGCTGCGCCTCCAGCCGGACGACCCCGCCGTCATCTACTACACCTCCGGCTCCACCGGGCACCCGAAGGGGGTCACGCACGCCACCCGCGCCCTCTACGCCTGGCGGGTGTCGGCGGAATACTGGCTGGGCCTCAATCCCGGCGACGTCATGTGGTGCACCGCCGACACCGGCTGGAGCAAGGCCGGCACCAGCATCCTGTTCGGCCCGTGGAGCCGCGGCGCCGCCGTGGTGTTCCACGACGGCCCCTTCGACGCGCGCGAACGCTTCGCCATGATCGAGCGCCACCGCGTCACCGTCTTCTGCGGCGCCGCCACCGAGTTCCGGCGGCTGGTGCAGGAGGACGTCTCGGGCTACGACCTGTCGTCGCTGCGCCACGCGGTGTCGGCCGGCGAGTCGGTCAACCCGGCGGTGGTCGAACGCTGGCAGGCGCTGACCGGCATCCCGCTGCGCGAAGCCTACGGGCAGACCGAGACGCTGATGACCGTGCTGAGCCGGGTCGACCGCCCGCCGCGGCCGGGCTCCATGGGGCTGCCCTCGCCGGGGTCGGAGATGGGGGTGGTCGACGGGGAGGGCCGCCGCCAGCCCCCGGGCACCCCGGGCCAGCTCGCGCTGCGCCTGCCCAACCCGCAGGTGATGCTGGGCTACTGGGAGGATCCCGAACGCACCGCCGAGACGCGCATCCAGGGACCGGACGGCGAATGGTTCCTGACCGGCGACATGGCGATGGTCGACGGGGAGGGCTATTTCCACTTCCTCGGGCGCAACGATGACGTTATCAATTCGGCCGGGTACCGCATCGGACCCCTGGAGGTCGAGAACGCCCTGATCGAGCACCCCGCCGTCCAGGAATGCGCGGTCGTCCCCAGCCCCGACGAGGAGCGCGGGGAAGTGGTCAAGGCTTTCGTCGTCCTGCGCGCCGGGACCCCGGAGAGCCCGGAGCTGGCCAGGGAACTCCAGGAGTTCGTCAAGGGCATCACCGCACCCTACAAGTACCCCCGGCGCATCGCGTTCGTGGAGGAGCTGCCGAAGACGGTGAGCGGCAAGATCCGCCGGCGGGTCCTCAAGGAACAGGAATTCGCGGGTCACGGCAGGGAATGATGAAGGCGACGAGCAAGCTGTCCATGGAGCGCATCTCGGTGGCCCCCGCCTACAAGGTGGTGTCCAACGCGATCGAGCAGCAGATCATGCAGGGCGTCATCAAGGCCGGCGACGTCCTGCCCTCGGAAACGGCGCTGGCCGAGCAGCTGGGGGTCAACCGCTCCACCGTGCGCGAGGGCATCCGCCTGCTGGAGCAGAACGGGCTGGTGCGGCGCCAGGGGGGCAAGAAGCTGTTCGCCAGCGTGCCCCGCTACCACGAGACGGCCGCCCATGTCAGCCGCGCCATGGTGCTGCACGAGGTCACCTTCCAGGAGCTGTGGGAGACCATCATGGCGCTGGAGCCGGTGGCCGCCGAGCTGGCCGCCGAGCGCGCCACCGAGGCGGAGGTCGCGGCGCTGGACGACAACCTGGAGCGCACGCGCCGCTCGCTCGCCAACAGCGAGAGCCTGACCGAGCTGGACATCGAGTTCCATCACCTGATCGCCAAGGCGTCCCACAACCGCGCCCTGCTGCTGGCGCGCGAGCCGCTGAGCCACCTGTTCTACCCGGCCTTCTACAACGTGATGTCGCGGCTGAACGCCGGCGAGCGGCTGTTCTACGCCCACGACAGGATCGTCGAGGGCGTGCGCAACCGCGACCCCAAGGCGGCGAGGGAGTGGATGGAAAAGCACATCGTCGATTTCCGCCGCGGCTACGAGCTGGCCAACCTGGACATCCACGCCCAGGTCCAGCCCCCCGCCCTGCCCCCGGCGTCGGACTGAGGGCGCGCCCGATGGACCGGTCCCTGCCGGCCCCCCTGCCGGCCTCCCTTTCCGCCATCGAGGCCGTGCGCACGCGGCGCAGCATCCGCGCCTTCACGGCGGAGCCGGTGCCGCGCGCCACCGTGGAAGCCATCCTGGAGGTGGCCAGCCGGGCGCCCAGCGGCACCAACATCCAGCCCTGGCGGGTCTACGCCGTCGCCGGGGCGCCCCGCGACGCCCTGGTCGCCGAGCTGATGGCGGCCCACTTCGATCCGACCGACGCGCAGGCCGACCATGAATACGCCTACTACCCGGCCGAGTGGCGCGAGCCCTACCTGTCGCGCCGCCGCAAGGTCGGCTGGGATCTCTACGGCATCCTCGGCATCGCCCGCGGCGACAAGGCGGCCATGGCGCGCCAGATCGCCCGCAACTACGACTTCTTCGGCGCGCCGGTCGGCCTGTTCTTCACGCTCGACCGCCGGATGGAGGTGGGAAGCTGGCTCGACCTCGGCATGTTCATGCAGAACGTCATGGTGGTGGCCCGCGGCCTCGGCCTCGACACCTGCCCGCAGCAGGCTTTCGCCCGGTATCACCGCATCGTCCGCCGCCACCTCGCCATCCCGGACGCGGAAATCCTGGTCAGCGGCATGGCGCTCGGCCACGCCGACCCGGACGCGCCGGAGAACCGGCTGGTCACCGAGCGCGTCCCGGTCGCCGACTTCACCCGCTTCCAGGGCTTCTGATGCGGACGGTGCTGTGAAGGCGTCGTCCGCATCACCCGCTCGATCAATGGAAGTGTTCAGGCGCCGCCGGCATGAGACCCCAGGCGCGTGACGGCTCCCATCACGCGCCTGGGGGCCGGCTTGCGCGGGGCTGCGACGCCGCGGCCGGCCGCGGCGTGTTGATCCCCCATCCACCGGGATGATAGTTTCCGCCCGCGGGTGGGGGGAGGACCGGTTGGGCCTCCCGTCCGCGACGAACAACAGCCAGGCGCATTCCCGTCCCATGAGCACCGTTACCAAGGTCCCCGCCGACCGCCTCCTCTCCGACGCCATCACCAATTACCTCAAGGCGAGCAAGGCCCTGGCGGCGGCCTCGGAACGCGCCACCCAGTCCAGCGGCAGCACCGACGGGGCGGCGCGGCGCGACGCCTACAAGGCTCTGACCGAACTCGGCGATCAGGTCCGCCTCGCGCAGCGCCGCCTGACCAGGACCGTCCAGCAGGTCCGCCGCGTCATGTCCCCCGCCGACATCGAGGCGCTCGCCAAGAAGCTGGACAGCCGCGACCATCTGGACAGCGCCTTCCTTCTGGTCAAGACCGCCCTGGCCGGCTAAGCAGGTTTTCCGAACTCCGCCCACGCATGGGCGGGCTGGGAAATCCCGAAAAGACCGGAGAGTCCGCCGCTTTGCCCCCGCCCCCACCCCTGCCTCCGCCCGTGCAGGCGGACCGGGGTGGGAGACGGCGGGATGCGGGCGGCGCCTCAGGCGACCGTCTTCAGGACGGCGGCGATGGTCTCGACCATGCGGTCGATGTCCGCGCGCTCCACGATCAGCGGCGGCGACAGCGCGATGATGTCGCCGGTGGTGCGGACCAGGAGCCCGGCCTCGAAGCACTTCACGAAGACCTCGTAGGCCCGCCGGGTCGGCTCGCCCGGCCGCGGCTCCAGCTCGACCGCGCCGATCAGGCCGATGTTGCGCAGATCGACGACGTGGGGCAGCCCCTTCAACCCGTGGATCGCGTCGGCCCAATAGGACTCCAGCCCGGCGGCGCGCTGGAACAGCCCCTCCTCCCGGTACACCTCCAGCGTCGCCAGCCCGGCCGCGCAGGCCAGCGGATGGGCGGAGTAGGTGTAGCCGTGGAACAGCTCGATCACATGCTCCGGCCCGGTCATGAAGGCGTCGTGGACATGGCGGCGGGCGAAGACCGCCCCCATCGGCACCGTCCCGTTGGTCAGCCCCTTGGCGGTGGTCACCAGATCGGGCACGACCCCGAAGCGCTGGACCGCGAAGGGCGCACCGAGGCGGCCGAAGCCGGTGATCACCTCGTCGAAGATGAGCAGAATGCCGTGGCGGTCGCAGATCGCGCGCAGCCGCTCCAGATAGCCCTTCGGCGGGACCAGCACGCCGGTTGAGCAGGCCACCGGCTCGACGATCACCGCGGCGATGGTCGAGGCGTCGTGCAGCGCCACGATCCGCTCCAGCTCGTCGGCGAGATGGGCGCCCCACTCCGGCTGGCCGCGCGAGTGGGCGTTCCGGGCGAGGTCATGGGTGTGCGGCAGGTGGTCGGTTCCGGGCAGCAGCGGGCCGAAGGTCTTGCGGTTGGCGACGATGCCGCCGACGGAGATGCCGCCGAAGCCGACGCCGTGGTAGCCGCGCTCGCGCCCGATCAGCCGGGTGCGCTGCCCCTCGCCGCGCGCGCGGTGGTAGGCGAGCGCGATCTTCAGCGCGGTGTCCACCGATTCCGAGCCGGAGTTGGTGAAGAACACCTGCTCGAAGTCGCCGCCCATCAGCTCGGCCAGCTGGGTCGCCATCTCGAAGGCGGCCGGGTGGCCCAGCTGGAAGGTGGGGGCGTAGTCCAGCTCCGCCGCCTGCCGCTGGATGGCCTGCACGATCCGCGGCTGGCCATGGCCGGCGTTGCAGCACCACAGGCCCGCCGTGCCGTCGAGGATGCGCCGGCCGTCGGCGCTCTCGTAATGCATGCCGGCGGCGCGCACCAGAAGCCGCGGCGCCGCCTTGAACTGGCGGTTGGCGGTGAACGGCATCCAGAAGGCGGAGAGGTTCGGCGCGTTGCGTCCGGCGGCGTGGGCGGTGTCGTCCATGTTGCGGGTCCCGGCGATCGATGGGGGATGGCGGCCGCCCTCCGCGGCCGTCCTGCCACCAGGGTCCTCCGTTCTCCGATCTTCAACAAGATGCTTTCTTCTGGTTCTCCAATCCATTGATATAACAGCAATCATCCCCCATAGTGTTCACGATCGTAAACAGTCGAAACGGAGAGACCATGGACATCGACGTCGGCTCGCGGCTGCGCGCGGTGCGGCTGCGCCACGACCTGTCGCAGCGGGAGCTGGCGCGGCGCGCCGGCGTCACCAACGCGACCATCTCGCTGATCGAATCCGGGCGCCTCAACCCGTCCGTGGGCGCGCTCAAGCGGGTGCTCGACGGCGTGCCCATGGGGCTGGCCGAGTTCTTCGCCCTGCCGGTGGGCGACGGCGAGACGGTGTTCTTCGGCGCCGGCGATCTGGTGGAGATCGGGCGCGGCGAGATCTCCTACCGGCAGGTGGGCCGCGACCTGTCCGGCCGCTCCCTGCAAATCCTGGCCGAACGCTACACCCCCGGCGCCGACACCGGCCGCATCCCGCTGACCCACGACGGCGAGGAGGGCGGCGTCATCGTCCGCGGCCGGCTGGAGGTGACGGTCGGCGACCAGGTCCGCGTCCTCGGCCCTGGCGACGCCTACTACTTCCAGAGCCGGGCGCCCCACCGCTTCCGCAACGTCGGGCACGAGCCCTGCGAGCTGGTCAGCGCCTGCACCCCGCCCAGCTTCTGACGCCGCGTCCCGCGCGCAAAGCGCACCGTGGAGCACCGGGGAGCAGCGGGGAGCACCGGCGCAACCCGCGGTACGTCGATTGATCCGTTGAGATCGCAGGGCGTTTCCGGGAGGTTTCCAGAACGCGGAAGAAGGCAAGCGGCGCCGGGGCCATGGCCACGGCGGCGGCGCTGCCGTCGATTTGCCCCGCGGAGACCACAAGGAGGCCGGCCAAGCCCATGCTAGCGTCGAGAGCCATCCCGTCCCCACGGCCGCCATCCATGCCCGACCGTCCCGATTGCGATTCCGACACGCTCCACCAGGACCCGCTGGCGCTCCTGCGCCGCGCCGCCGCGGGCAACGCCGCCGCGGCGGACGGCGTCACCCTGATCCGGGCCGACCGCCGCGACCTCGCCGTCGCCGCGGTGGTGACCGTCACCGTCGCCTGGACGACGGAGGTCGAGACGCGGCGCGGAAGCGAGGCGGTCAAGGGCGCGGTCTCCTGCCGCAACGCCGCCGAGCGGGACGTGATGATGGCCCGCGACCTCGATGCCGAGGCGTCCTCCCTGGAGACCGCCCGGCGGGTCGCCGCCCTCGTCGGCCCGCCCGAGCGGCTGTTCGAGGGGGCCGACGAGCTGCCCGCCCTGCCCGCCACCCACGGCCCCTACTGCCTGCACGCGGATTGCCCCGCCTGCGCCGGCGGCGGCGTGCGCGCCTGCACAGCGCCGGGCTGTCG
>JAEZHQ010000661.1 GCA_023416455.1 Pseudomonadota bacterium
TCTTCCTTGATCTTCCCCTTTCCTTGGCCCGTCGCCGCTTCGTCAGCAGCGCCGCGCCGGGGAGGCGGTATATAGGCCGATCGGATTGGCCACGCAACCGCTTTTTTCTCAAGACCCCGGTTTTTCCTTCAGCCCGCCGGGCGCTTGCCGTCGATCGCCAAAACGCCCTGCTTCTCCGCGGCGAGGCGGCGCCGGCGCCGGGCGGTCGCGGCCGTCGCGTCGTCGATGCGGGCAAAGCCGTCGCCGGGAGAACCGGCGCCGGCAAGCTCCCGGAAGGTGCGCTGGTTCTCCTCGACCAGGCGTCCGGCCGAGCGCAGCTGCTCCAGGAAGGACTCGGTCGGATAGAGCCGGAAGAGGATGTCCACGTACTTGCGCCCGTTCATCTCCGGCTCCTTCTCGGCGCTGACCACCCCTTCCTTGACCAGCAGGTCGACGGCGTCGGACACCGCGCGCAGCGTGTCGCGCCAGCGCGACCATTCGTTCATGCCGGAGTTGGCGACGATGTCCTTCGCGCTGATGGTGACGGGGCTGACCCCGCTCGCGTCGGCGTAGGTCAGCGACAGCCTCTTGTAGAGCCAGCGCGAAATCGGGTTCTTCAGCCGCATCAGCAGCTCGTAGGACAGGGACCGGAACTCCAGCTTGCGGATCGCCTGGGCGACCAGCGGGTTGAATTGCAGATAGGTGACGTCGTTGTCCGCCTCCTGGTCGTCGTCCCCCTCGTCCATCGCCATGCCCGGCCCCTTGATGGCGAGCACGGGAAAGGCCGACGAGTTCAGCAGGGCGCCGCCGCTCTTGCCCTTCCGCTCGATCACGATGGTCGCCCGGCTCAGGATCAGCAGCGCCTCCTTGATCTCCCGGTTGGACAGCGAGTGCTTCACCCGCTTCAGCTCCCGCTTGATCTCGTGCAGGCTGAAGCGGAGCTGGACGTTGTCGCCGTCGTCCAGGGCGAGCCGCGCCCGGTCGGTGGCCAGCCGGCGGACGACCTCCTCGACGATCTGTTCGCGGTCGCCGGGGAAGGCCACCACCTCCACCCGCCGCGGCCGCGGCTCCCCGCCCTCCTCCGGGCTGTCCCCGGCGATCCGCTTCTCGACCAGCGCCGGCATGAGGGACAGGCTGTAGATCTTTCCGTCGAACTCGAACTCCCGCTTCACCGAGCGGTAATCCTTGCTGCCCACGGGACGGATCTCGGTGCTGTCGCCCGAGGCGTAGACGAAGCGGGGCGCCAGGTCGTAGAGGCCGACGGCGTTGGTCAGGCGCTTGCGGCCGGTCGGGTCGGTCGGCTCCGTCTCGAACAGCAGAAGCTGCACCGCCGTCGAGGTCCGTTCGTTCACGTCCATGCCATCGGGCATCCCAACTCTCCTTGCATCCGCCCCCGACGCTAGGCGCCACCCGCCGCCCCGCGCAACGGCGATCGCGCGGCCATCCGGATGGAGGGTGGGGAAATGGTCGCGTTGCGGAAGGAAATGGTCGCGTTGCGCCGGGAGCGCACCGCCGCGACGGGAGGAAATGGTCGCGCTTCCCCGGGAGGCGGGCCGCCCCCGCCGCCCGATTCGGCCCCCGCCGCCCGATTCGGCCCCCGCCGCCGCCGCGGATCGCACGCCCTCCCGCCGGTCCCCGGTGGAAATGGTCGCGCTTGCCACGACGGGAGGAAACGGTCGCGCTCCTTGTCGGTAGGGGGAAATGGTCGCGCCCGAGTCGCGGGTGGAAATGGCCGCGGTGCGGCGGGGGCGGCCGAAACCCTGTCAAGGCCATTCGAATGGGGCGTTCGGACAGCGTATTCGGATCAAGGGCATATTGGGGAGCATTGGGGGATTTTGGGGGGGCCGCAGCGGCGGCGCGACCATTTCCTGCCGGCTCCATCGGGACGGTGGGGGGACGGTGGGGGGACGGTGGGGGGACGGCCGGCGGCAGCGCGACCGTTTCCAACCGCAGCGCGGGCGTTTCCTGCCGGCCGCCGAGTCGCGGCGCGAGCGCGGCCGTTTCCAACCGCAACGCGACCGCATCCTTGCGCGGCGCGGGCGACTCCTTCCGCAGCGCGGGCATTTCCTCCCGGGAGGAAACGCCCGCGGTTTGGGCGCCCTTCCGCCGCCGCGGAATCCTGTCGGGCAAGACCGCCGGCCACCGCCGCCGGCATCACCCGAACGGAGCCGCCGCCATGACGCCTTCCGAGACCGAAGCCGCCCCCGCCGGCCGCTGGGGCAAGATCCCCGCCCGATGGTTCGACCATCCCGACGTCGACGCCGACGGGATCGCCGTGCTCGCCGCCCTGTCCACCTTCGCCGACCGCCAGGGCCGCTGCTGGCCGAGCCAGGCCACGCTGGCCGGCCGGCTGAAGCGCAGCCGGTCGTGGGTGAGCAAGATGATCGCCCGCCTCGCCGCCGCCGGCCTGCTGGAAGTCCGCGACCGCTGGTCGGGCAACGGCGGCCGGCTGTCAAGCGTCTATGTCCTGGCCATGGACGCCGCCGACGGCTCGCGGGAGGAGGCCGCCCGGAACAGCCCTGTGACGGCCGCCGACACCCCCTGTGACACCGGGCGACAGGAACACCGGAATCCGGAACAGAATCCGGACTCCCGCTCCGGGCAGGCGGGCGAGGCGCTGCGGAGCGTGCCCGACGACTGGCGGCCCGATGCCGCCGACCTCGCCTGGGCACAGGCCAACGTCGCCGGCATCGACCCGCACCGCCACGCCGAGGGCTTCGTCCTGCGCTGCCGGGCCCACGGCTACCGCTACCGCGACGTCGCCGCGGCTTGGCGCGCCTGGCTGATCGAGGACGCCGCCGCCGGCCGCGCCAGCGGCCGTGCGTCCGCCAGGGCCACCCCGGCGGAGGGCGGCGCCGCAGGGCGGTCCCGCACCGGGGACGGGCAGCGCCTGGAGGCGTGGGCCGCCGTCGCCGCCAGCCTGCGGCAGGGTGCCGCCGGTCACCACCCCCAGCGTTGAGAGAGGCTTTCCCCATGCCGACCGTCATGCCCCTCCACCCGCCGCCGGCCCTTCCCTTCGATCCGGCGCGGCCCGCCGCCGACCGCTCCCGCTCGATCCTGGCCGCCCTGCCCGAACCCTTGCGGGACCTGCTGGCCGCGGGCCGGACGCTGCGCCGGTCGCGCTTCGCCGAGGACGGCTTCGACGGCGTGGCCGAGAGCTGGGCGGCACCCGCCGGGGTGACGGCAAGCCAGGCGGCGATGGCCCGGCGCGCCCTTGACGAGCTTGAGCGCACGGTCCTGGCCCCGGCCGACCCCGGCCACCTGCTGGCGCGGGTCCTCGCGCTGCTGAGCCATTTCCCGGCCAAGGCCGTGTCGCCGGAGGTGGAGCGGATGATCGCCCTCGACTGGGCGGAGGATCTGGGGGAGTTTCCGGCCTGGGCGGTCGACGAGGCGGCGCGGGGCTGGCGGCGCACCCGGAAATGGCGGCCGAGCATCGCCGAGCTGCGGGCGGCCTGCGCCGCGGCCTGCGCCGGCGAGCGGGAGCTGGCGGCGCGGCTGCGGACGGTGGCCCAATC
>JAEZHQ010000010.1 GCA_023416455.1 Pseudomonadota bacterium
CATCAACTTCCTGATCGTGCAGATCGCCCCCGGCGGCCCGATCGAGCAGGTCGTTGCGCGGCTGCAAGGAACCGCTGTGGAGGCCACCGCACGCATCGGCGGCACCGGTGCGGGGGAAGCCGGTCCCGGCGCCGGCGGGCAGCCCGGCGGTGCCGCCGGCAGCGAGGTGACCAGCCGCTACCGCGGCGCCCAGGGGCTGGATCCGGAGTTCATCAAGCAGCTGGAGCGCGAGTTCGGCTTCGACAAGCCGCTGCCGGAGCGCTTCGCCCACATGATGTCGAACTATCTGATGTTCGACTTCGGCAAGAGCTATTTCCGCGACCGCAGCGTGGTCGACCTCGTCATCGAGAAGATGCCGGTGTCCATCTCGCTCGGGCTGTGGACGACGCTGATCGTCTATCTGGTGTCCATCCCGCTGGGCATCGCCAAGGCGGTGCGCGACGGCCAGCCCTTCGACGTGTGGACCTCGGGGGTGGTGATCGTCGGCTACGCCATCCCCAGCTTCCTGTTCGCCGTCCTGCTGATCGTGCTGTTCGCCGGCGGCCGCTATCTGGACTGGTTCCCGCTGCGCGGGCTGGTGTCGGACAATTGGGGCGAGCTGCCCTGGTGGCGGCAGGCGCTGGACTATCTCTGGCACATGGTGCTGCCGGTGACGGCCATGGTCATCGGCGGCTTTGCCGGGCTGACCATGCTGACCAAGAACTCCTTCCTGGAGGAGATCAACAAGCAGTACGTGATCACCGCCCGCGCCAAGGGCCTGGCCGAACGGCGGGTGCTGTACGGCCACGTCTTCCGCAACGCCATGCTGATCGTCATCGCCGGCTTCCCCGGCGCCTTCATCGGCATCCTGTTCACCGGCGCCCTGCTGATCGAGGTCATCTTCTCGCTGGACGGGCTGGGCCTGCTGGGCTTCGAGGCGGCGATCAACCGCGACTACCCGGTGATGTTCGGCACGCTCTATTTCTTCACGCTGCTGGGGCTGATCATGAACCTGGTCGGCGACCTCACCTACGTCGCGGTCGATCCCCGGATCGACTTCGAATCGCGGAGGGTGTGATGTCCGACCAACCGCGCGTCCTCGGCCTGCGGGTCACGCCGCTCACCCGGCGGCGGCTGGCCAATTTCCGGGCGAACCGGCGGGGCTTCTGGTCCTTCTGGATCTTCCTGGTGCTGTTCACCCTGTCGCTGTTCGCCGAGTTCATCGCCAACGACCGGCCGCTGCTGGTCCGCTACGACAACGCCTTCTACTGGCCGGTCTTCAACAACTACCCCGAGACCACCTTCGGCGGCGAGTTCGAGACGGAGACCGATTACCGCGACCCCTTCGTGCGCGAGCTGATCGACGAGAAAGGCTGGGCGGTGTGGCCGCCGATCCCCTACAGCTACCGCACCATCAACTACAACCTGCCGGTTCCCGCCCCCGCCCCGCCCTCGGCCGAGAACTGGCTGGGCACCGACGACCAGGGGCGCGACGTGGCGGCGCGGCTGATCTACGGCTTCCGCATCTCGGTCCTGTTCGGGCTGACGCTGACCCTCTTCTCCTCCGTCGTCGGGGTCATGGCGGGGGCGGTCCAGGGCTATTTCGGCGGGATCACCGACCTGTTGTTCCAGCGCTTCATCGAGATCTGGCAGGGCCTGCCGACCCTGTTCCTGCTGATCATCCTGTCCAGCGTCGTCACGCCGAACTTCTGGTGGCTGCTCGGCCTGCTGCTGCTGTTCTCCTGGACCGCGCTGGTCCATGTGGTGCGGGCGGAGTTCCTGCGGGCGCGCAACCTCGACTATGTGCGGGCGGCGCGCGCGCTGGGGGCGGGCGACGCCACCATCATGGTCCGGCACGTGCTGCCCAACGCCATGGTCGCCACCCTGACCTTCCTGCCCTTCATCCTGAACGGCTCCATCACCACGCTGACCGCGCTGGACTTCCTCGGCTTCGGCCTGCCGCCGGGATCGGCCTCGCTGGGCGAGCTGCTGGCCCAGGGCAAGGCCAACCTCCAGGCCCCCTGGCTCGGCCTGACCGCCTTCTTCGTCCTGGCGATCATGCTGAGCCTCCTGATCTTCATCGGCGAGGCGGTGCGCGATGCCTTCGACCCGCGCAAGACCATCGCCCAGCTCTCCACCGTGACCGCCGCCGCCGGCACCGGCACCGCCGCCGCCGCCGCCGCGGCGGCGCAGAAGAAGGCGGCGGAGTGATGACCACCACCGGGAAGGCGCAACCGCCCATGAGTTCCTCGACCGGCCCCGCCGCCGCACCCGCCGCCGACCCCGCCGCCGCCCCGGCGGCCGGCCCCGGCCTTCTCGCCGTCCGCGACCTGCACGTCGCCTTCCGCTCGGCCGGCGGGGCCGCGCCGGCGGTCCGCGGCGTGTCCTTCGACATCGCCCGGGGCGAGACGCTGGCCCTGGTCGGCGAGTCCGGGTCGGGCAAGTCGGTGACGGCCCTGTCGATCCTCCAGCTCCTGCCCTACCCGATGGCCCACCACCCGGCGGGCTCCATCCGCTTCGGCGGCACCGAGCTGGTGGGGGCGGAGGAGAAGGTGCTGCGCGACGTGCGCGGCGACCGCATCGCCATGATCTTCCAGGAGCCGATGACCTCGCTGAACCCGCTCCACAGCATCGAGCGGCAGATCAACGAGACGCTGTTCCTGCACAAGGGCCTGTCGCGCGCCGCGGCGCGCCGGCGCACGCTGGAGCTGCTGCGGCTGGTCGGCCTGCCCGAGCCGGAGAAGCGCCTGGGCGCCTACCCGCACGAGCTGTCGGGCGGCCAGCGCCAGCGCGTGATGATCGCCATGGCGCTGGCCAACGAGCCCGACCTGCTCATCGCCGACGAGCCGACCACCGCGCTGGACGTCACCATCCAGGCGCAGATCCTGGAGCTGCTGAAGGATCTGCAACGCCGCTTCGGCATGGCGCTGCTGCTGATCACCCACGACCTGGGGGTGGTGCGCAAGATGGCCGACCGGGTCTGCGTGATGAACCAGGGCGCCATCGTCGAGCAGGCCAGCGTCGCCGACCTGTTCGCCCGCCCCCAGCACCCCTACACCCGCAAGCTTCTCGCCGCCGAGCCGAGCGGCCTGCCGCTGGCCCCGCCGGACGACGCCCCGGAGGTGATGGCCGCCGACCACCTGAAGGTCCATTTCCCCATCAAGAAGGGCCTGCTGCGCCGCACCGTGGACCATGTGCGCGCGGTGGACGGCGTGTCGGTCCTCGTGCGCGAGGGGCACACGGTCGGGGTGGTCGGCGAATCGGGATCGGGCAAGACGACGCTGGGCCTGGCGCTGCTCCGCCTGCACGCCAGCCAGGGCGCCATCCGCTTCGCCGGCACCGACATCCAAGGCTGGCAGGCCAGGCGGCTGCGCCCCTTGCGCCGGCAGATGCAGGTGGTCTTCCAGGACCCCTACGGCAGCCTGTCGCCGCGCCTGTCGGTCGGCCAGATCATCGGCGAGGGGCTGAAGATCCACGGCATCGGCGCGGGCGGCGAGCGCGACTCCATGGTCGCCCGGGCGCTGGAGGAGGTGGGGCTCGACCCCGACAGCCGGCACCGCTACCCGCACGAGTTCTCCGGCGGCCAGCGCCAGCGCATCGCCATCGCCCGCGCCCTGGTGCTGAAGCCGAAATTCGTGGTTCTGGACGAGCCGACCAGCGCGCTCGACATGTCGGTGCAGGCGCAGATCGTCGACCTGCTGCGCGACATCCAGGCGCGCCACAACCTCGCCTACCTCTTCATCAGCCACGACCTGCGGGTGGTGCGGGCGCTGTCGAGCCACGTCATCGTCATGAAGGACGGCAAGGTGGTGGAGCAGGGACCGACCCGCCGGATCTTCGAGGAGCCGGAGCAGGACTACACCCGCGCCCTGCTGGCCGCCGCCCTGAACCTGGAGACGGTCAAGTCCGACGCGGTGCGGACCTGAGCGCGGGCGCGGCTTCGCGTTCTTCCCGGACCGTGGAATCCGCGCCGGGAACGGCGAAAGCCGATGCGTCACCAGAAGCACGCGCCCTGCCCCTGCGGCGGCCTCCTTGCGCCCGGGACAGGGAAGGCGCAGCAAAACGCACCGCCGGGAAACAGCAGGGGCGCCGTCGCGTGTCCGCGGCGGCCCGGTGCTGTGGCCGCAAGCCGGACGAGGGGGATAGCGGGCGCGAACCCCACTGGCGGCTGCCGGCGCCGCCGTGCTTTGAGGCCGTGCCCCGTCCGATGTCCAGCCCATGGCCCTGCCTCGGGCTGT
>JAEZHQ010000564.1 GCA_023416455.1 Pseudomonadota bacterium
GGGCGGGGCGCCGCATCGCCACCGGCGGGCAGCCGGGTCCGGCGGTGCCCAGCAGCGCCGCCTGGATGTCGCATTCGCTGGGGTTGGGGCCGAGCGGGGCGGGGCCGTTCGGTGAGGTCTGGGCCGCCGCGGCGAGCGTCAGGCCGGCCGCCGCCAGGGCGGCCGCAACCGCCGCGAGGGTCTTGCGCTTTCGCATATCCGCAATGTGGTGGGTCTTGGGTGTCCCGTCAAATTCCGCGTGGAACCGTCCCGCGGGGCTCTGTACGATCCTGATCCCGAACCATCGGGTGGAACAACAGGGAGGAAACACGCAATGAAGGCGATGAAGGCGATGAAGGCTCTGCTCGCCGGTCTGGCGCTGGCGGCCGCGATCCTGCCCGGTCCGGCGGCTGCGGCGGACTACAAGGCCGAGTACAAGCTGTCCACCGTGCTGGGCAAGCCGTTTCCCTGGGGCGTGGGCGGCGACCGCTGGGCCGAGCTGGTCCGGGAGAAGACCGGCGGGCGCATCAACGTGAAGATGTACCCGGGCACCTCGCTGGTGAACGGCGACCAGACCAAGGAGTTCACGGCCCTGCGCCAGGGCGTCATCGACATGGCCATCGGCTCGACCATCAACTGGTCGCCGCAGGTGAAGGAGCTGAACCTCTTCTCGCTGCCCTTCCTGATGCCCGACCACAAGGCCATGGACGCGCTGACCCAGGGTCCGGTCGGCCGGCAGCTCTTCGAGCTGCTCGCCACCAAGGACGTGGTGCCGCTGGCCTGGGGCGAGAACGGCTTCCGCGAGATCTCCAACTCCAAGCGCGCGATCCGCAAGCCGGAGGATCTGAAGGGCCTGAAGATCCGCGTCGTCGGCTCGCCGCTCTATCTGGAGACCTTCACCGCGCTCGGCGCCAACCCGACGCAGATGAGCTGGGCCGACGCCCAGCCGGCCCTGTCCACCGGCGCGGTGGACGGGCAGGAGAATCCGGTCGCGGTCTTTACCGCCGCCAAGCTGCCGACCCTCGGCCAGAAGCACCTGACCCTGTGGGGCTACGTCGCCGACCCGCTGATCTTCGTGGTCAACAAGGAGGTCTGGGCCTCCTGGTCCAAGGAGGACCAGGAGGCCGTGCGCGCCGCCGCCGTCCAGGCCGCGGCCGAGGAGGTGGCGCTCGCCCGCAAGGGCATCACCGCCGGCGACGACGCCCTGCTCAAGGAGATCGCCGCCCAGGGCGTCGAGGTGGTCCAGCTGACCGCCGAGGAGCAGAAGGCGTTCCAGACGGCGACGCGCGCCGTCTACGAGAGCTGGAGCAAGCGGATCGGCGCCGATCTCGTGACGGCGGCCGAGACCGCCGTGGCGAACCGCCGGTAGGCGCCGCGCACCCGCGCCCGGCCGACCCCGCGCGGGTGCGGCCGGGCGCGGGGCTCGCGCCGTTCGACCCCCGGACCTTCATTGCGGGATCTTCCGATGAGCAACGACCTCCTGGAAGCCGGGCTGGAAACGGCGCCGCCGGAGACCAAGGTGCCGGTGACGCTGGAACGCGCGCTGGCCGCCCTCGCCATGGCGGCGCTGTGCGTCGTCACCTTCGCCAACGTGGTGACGCGCTACCTCACCGACGTGTCGCTCGCCTTCACGGAGGAGTATTCGATCTTCCTCCTGGTCGTGATGACCCTCCTCGGCTCGTCGGTGGCCGCCGCCGCCGACCGTCACATCCGCATCACCATCCTGGCCGACCGGCTGCCGCCGCCGCTGCGCCGGGTGGCGGAGCTGGCGGCCTGGAGCGCGGCGCTGGCCATGTTCGGCTTCCTCGTCTGGTACGGCGGCCGGCTGACCTACGACCAGTGGCGGTTCGAGGAGACCTCGCCCGGACTCGGCTACCCGCAATGGATCTACACGGTGTGGCTGCCGCTGCTGTCCGCGGTGGTGGCGGCGCGGGTGGCCGGGCGCATCGTCCGCACGGCGCGGAGGGCCGGGTGATGGCGGCCACCCTCCTGTTCGCCGGCTTCCTCGTCCTGATGCTGATCGGCGCCCCGCTGGCGGTGGCGCTGGGGCTGGCCGGCACGCTGGCCATCCTGGAGGCGCAGCTCGGCATCCTGTCGGTGCCGACCAACGTCTATTCCGGCATCGCCAAGTACCCGCTGCTGGCGATCCCGGTCTTCATCCTGGCCGGCCTGATCTTCGAGCGGGCCGGGGTGGCCCGGCAGCTGGTCACCTTCGCCTCCGCCGTCGTGGGGGCAAGGAACGGCGGGCTCGCCGTGGTGGCGATCCTGGTGTGCATGGCGATGGGCGGCGTCTCGGGCTCCGGCCCGGCCGACGCGGCGGCGGTCGCCACGGTGATGATCCCCTCCATGCACAAGGCGGGCTACCCGAAGGCCTTCTCGGCCAGCGTCATCGCGGCGGCGGCGGCCACCGCCATCCTGATTCCGCCGTCGGTCGCCTTCATCATCTACAGCGTCCTGGTTCCCCAGGCCTCGGTCCCGGCGCTGTTCGCGGCGGGCCTCGTCCCCGGCGTGCTGGCCGGCCTGTCGCTTCTGGTGCCGACGGTGTGGCTGTCGCGCCGGCACGGCTTCGGCCTCCTCGACCAGGGGCCGCGGCCGCCCTTCTGGCTCAGCCTCCGGGGCGCCGTCTGGGGGCTGCTCGCCCCCGTCATCATCCTGGGGGGCCTGCGCACCGGTGCCTTCACGCCGACCGAGGCCGCGGTGGTCGCCGTGTTCTACGGGCTGGCCGTCGGCGTCCTCGTCTACCGCACGCTGACCTGGCGCAGCCTTTACGAGGTGCTGGCCGAGGCGGCGGAGATGTCGGCGGTGGTCCTCCTGATCATCGCGCTGTCCAGCGTCTTCGCCTGGGCGGGCAGCACGCTGGGCGTCTTCGACCGGGTGGCCGCGGCGGCGGTCGAGGCCACGGGCAGCGAGACCCTGGTCCTGATCCTGCTGAACATCGCCCTGCTGGGCCTGGGCATGCTGCTCGACGCGGTGTCGATCTTCCTGATCCTGCTGCCCCTGCTCACCCCCATCATGATCGCCTTCCAGTGGGACCCGGTGTGGTTCGGCGTGATGCTGACCATGAACCTCGCCATCGGCCAGTTCACCCCACCGATGGCGGTGAACCTGATGGTGACCACCCGCATCGCCGGCATCACCATGGAGTCGACGGTGCGCTGGGTGATGTGGATGGTGCTGGCGATGGTCGGCGCGCTGGTGCTGGTGACCTTCGTGCCGGAACTGTCGCTGTGGCTGCCGCGCCGGCTGGGCTATCTGTGACGACAGCCTCCTGTAGCCAGTCCCCGGTGATGCCAGGGCCAGAGAAACCAAGGCCCGCCGCCGTCAGGCCCGGCGGCGGGTCGCCAGCGCGATGCCGGCGGCGATCAGCGCGATGCCGACGGCGTGGTAGAGATGGAGCTGCTCGCCCAGGAACAGGATGGCGAGCAGGCTTCCGAACACCGGGACCAGATGGATGGACAGCCCGACCGTGTTGGCCCCGGCCAGCGCCACCGAGCGGTTGAAGCACATATAGGCCAGGATCGACGGGAACAGGGCCACATAGACGGCGGCGCCGGCGGCGGTGGCGGTCAGCGGCATGGGCCGGCCGCCGACCACCGTCTCCCACAGGTAGAAGGGCAGCAGGAGGGCCGCGCCGACGGCGAAGGTGGCCATGATGAAGCTGAGCCCGTGCACCGCCGGCCGGCGGCGCAGGAGCGCGGTGTAGGCGGCGTAGCTCAGCACCGCCACGGTGATCCACAGGTCGCCCGCGTTCAGCTCCAGCCCGAGCAGGAGCGCCAGGTCGCCGCGGGCGATCAGCGTGGTGGCGCCGGCCAGCGACACGGCGATGCCCACCGCCTGCAAGGCCGTCACCCGCTCGCGGAACAGCGCCCAGCTCATCAGCACGATCAGCACCGGCATGGACGACTGCATCATCACGGCGTTCAGCGCCGTGGTGCTGTTGAGGCCGATGTAGAGGAAGGTGTTGAAGACGCCGATGCCGAGCGCGGTCAGCAGGAGCACGGTCCGCCATTCCCGGACCAGCCGGCCGGCGTCGCGGCGCAGGTGCGGCCAGGCGAAGGGCAGGACGAGCAGGGCGCCCAGAGTCCAGCGCCAGAAGGCCAGGCCGACGGGCGGCACCTCGCCGGCGACGGCGCGGCCCAGGACGGCGTTGCTGGCCCAGAAAAGAGGCGGCAACATCATCAGGAGCCAGACCTGATCGAACAGGCGGCGGCCCGCCGGCGCGGTGGGGTTCCCGTCCATGGCCGTTCAGCTGCGCCGGCGCGGTGAGGCGAAGGTCTCGCGCGGCCGACCCTCGGCGCGCGGCCCATCACCGCGTCCGCCGTCGCGGCGCGGCCCGTTGCCCCGCGGCCCATCGCCGCGTCCCTCGCGGGGCGGCTTGGGGGGCTGGCGCATCTCCTCCTCCAGTTCGCTGATGCGCTTGGCCAGAGCCTCGCGGATCGCCGGAGCCGCATGGGACTTCAGGGTCGCCAGCTGCTCCCGGAGCTGTTGCAGCTGGAGCTGCTTCTGCTCGCGCGTGCGCTTGATTGCGACGTTGTCGGAATGCTGGCCTTCGAAGGCGCGCATGGAAAAGGTCCTTGTTGAAAGACGGAATGGCGCCCGGCCGGGACCTTGGTCAGGTCCCGGCCGGGGAAGGCCGGATTATTGGAAGGGCGCCCGTGCCAACGCAAGCCGGGAGTTCGGCCCGCCCGGTCGATAAAGGGGTTGACGGGGCGGGGTGAGGGTGTCGTGGCACGGGTGGTCCCGTCCGGACCGGCCCCGGTCAACCGGGGGCGGCCGGCTCCGCCTCCAGGCTCGTCAGGTCGAACCCGCTGTAGAGCGACAGGAAGCGGAAGGGGTGCGGCTCATAGGAGGCGTACATGACGTTGTTGATGTCGCTGAGGGTGTCGAAATAGGCGATCCGCGCCTCCGGCACGGTCATCCACAGATGGTGGCGCGCCATCAGCAGCCCGGCCTGGTCGATCCAGCGCGTCACCTCGGGCCGGCCGAGCGCGCGGTCGAGGTAGCCGCGCAGGAAGCGCAGGAACGCCGCCGTGTTCGCGGTCGGGTTCAGGAGCAGGAGGTTGGCGGTCAGGCGCGTGGCCGCCAGCGTGCTCTCGCCGTGCTCGTTGAGGACAAGGTCGGCCCCGGCCACGCGGTCGAGCAGGTCGCGCACGCCGCGCTGGAGCAGGCAATCGATGTCCGACACGAGGAGCGGCAACCCGAGGATCTCCAGCAACGTCCCGGCAAGCTGAAAGCGGGCGGACTGGTAATGGGCCACCGGCAGCTTCATCAGGCCGGCCGGAGGCTCGGCGATGCAGCGGGTGGCAACGGCGGCGGCGTCGAAGCGGTCGCCGGAAT
This sequence comes from Pseudomonadota bacterium, assembly GCA_023416455.1. GTDB lineage: Bacteria > Pseudomonadota > Alphaproteobacteria > Azospirillales > Azospirillaceae > Azospirillum. The sequence goes on from JAEZHQ010000564.1 coordinate 5,317, forward strand.
AGACGAGCCGGGGGTCATCCAGCCCGACCTCCCGGGCGATGGCGGCCAGGCGGTCCCCGCCGCCGACGACGTGCACCAGCACGAGGCAGGGGACGTCGGTGTGCCGCAGCACCGACCGCACGAACAGGCGGGCGTAGCGCTGCACGTAGGCTTCGTCGGCGGCCACGAAGAAGACCACCTCGGCCCCCTGCGCGGCCGCAACTGCGCGCAGCCCGGCCTCGCCGAGGGGCGCCCCGGTCGCTTCGGCGAAGGCCGGGGCCGGCGCCAGGTCCGCGGGAAGGGGGGCCTGGAGCTGTGCCGGGTCGGTCGCCTCCAGCTGGAGCCGGAAATGCCGTTCCCAACCCTCCCAGCGGGGGTCCGACCCGGTGCCGATGGTGAGGGAATCGGCGCTCCGGTAAAGCGCCCGCAGCCGGTCGAGCGTCCCCTCGTCCAGGGGCCGGCAGAGCAGCCAGCCGGCCGCGCCGTGGATGTCCGCCAGGCTGAGCAGCGGATGGCCGGCGGGGTCCGGCGCCAGGGCCAGGGCGAGGCGGTGCTCCATCTCCCCGGCCTTGTCCCCGGCCGCCCGGCCATGGTCGGCCAGCACCCGGTGCGCTCCCCGGTGGGAGGGATCGATCGCCAGCATCCGCCGGGCGTAGTGGACGGCCTTCGGCAGGCGGCCCAGCGCCTGGTTGCAGTCCAGGGCGGCGGCGACGAAGGGGGCGGCGTTCGGCGCCAGATCGGCCAGCGCGGCGGCGTAGGACTCCGCGGTTTCGAGTTCCCCGGCGTCGAGGTGCCGGTTGAAGTGGGCGACCGCCGCCTGGAACTGCTCCTGCATGGCGGCGAGCAGGGCCGCCCGGTCGCTCTCCAGGCCCTTAAGGACGATCAGCCGGCCGATGGCTTCCAGCGTGCGTCCCTGCGCGCCCAGCACGGTGACGAGCAGGCGCAGCGTGGCGGCGTCGCCGGGGTGCAGCGTGGCCAGATGCTCCAGCAGCATTTGGGCGTCCTCGCTCCGCCCCTCGGCGTGGAGCGTCCCGGCCAGACGGCGAAGCCCCACCGCCTGGGCCTGACCGCGGTCGAACACCGCCAGGGTGTCGTAGGTCTGGGCGGACAGGCGGTAGCCGTGGGAACGCAGCAGCGCCTCGGCGGCCTCGCGGTCGGCGGGGCCAAGATGCTGGTGCTCGTAATGGACGATGGCGGGACGGAAGCGCTCGAAGTCGAACAGCTTCAGGATCCGGTAATCGTATCCCTCGGTGTCGATCTGGAGGATGTCGACCCGCCCGACCCCGTGTTCGGCGAACAGGCTTTCGAAGCGGCGGCAGGCAACGGTGACCGGCTCGACCAGGCTGCGCAGGATCGTCCTGGTCTGCTCGTCCGGGCAGGAATGGCCGAGCACGCCGCTGTCCTTCAGCAGATCCTCCATCAGGAAGGAGCTGATGCCGGCGAAATGCGGCGGCAGCACCCCGCGCGCGACGGCCTCGGGCAGGAAGCGCCAGATCGCCCGCTCCCCGTCGGTCTCGGCGATGGCGCAGTTGACCGGCACGACGCGGTCGGATCCGGCGTAGAGCTGCCGGATCTTCTCGAAGTAGAGCGGGATCGGCTCGACGATCAGGCCGGACAGGTTCTTTGCGACGATGTGCGGCCGCAACGGGTCGAAACTGACCCCGTCGAAGCCGCCGACCTGAACGAAGAAGGGGGCGGGTGTCCAGGCGAGCATGTCGGCGATGGCCTGCCCGTACGGGTCGGCCGCGCCGGCTTGTCCTGCGCTCATGATCGTGCTCCTGAGAATCGCGGCCAGCCCCTCTATCGTGGCATGGCCGGCACTCACCTTTTGGATGAGGATCCGGCCACACGGCAACGGAAAACATCGGGATGTCCGGCGATGCCTCATCCGTCGCGCGAGAGGGCGGGTCCCTCACCTCGTCGTTCGCGGCCCTTCAGCGATGCTCCGCACATCAACGGACAGGGAGAGGGGGCGCGCGAAGGGGGCGTCGGAGAGGGGGGACCCGGTGCTTTCCGCCGGGGCGGCCATCATGTCATCGGCCATCCGGGCATGCGCTTGTGGGGGCGGTTGCCCGGGCCTCCCCCCGCGTCAAGTTCCTTGCTGCACCACGAAGCGGAAGGCACCGATCATGCCGGGACAACGTTTGCTCCTCGCCATCCTCGTCCTGCTCACCGCCGCCTGCAGCGGGCTTCCCACCGGATCGCAGTGGGGGAGCGGATCCTCCACCGGGAATATCACGTCCTATGAGACCGGGTATGGCATTCGCCAATATTCCACAGGCTTCGCCGACAACCAGATGGGCTGGGGCGAATAGCGCCTTTCCCCGCCTGGAACGCGGCGCTCCGTCCGGGATCGGGAACGGAGGCTCTTCGCCTACGGGTCGATCAGTTCGAACACGAGCGCGGTGGCGATGGCCTGCGGCAGCGTCGTCGCATTGAGTTTCCGACGCGCGGAGATCGTCACCTTCTCGACCTGCCGGTCGGTCAGGGTCATGGCGTCGGCGATGCGTTGCAGCCGTTGTCCCTGCGCCAGCCGCGTCAGGCACTCCTTCTCCCTTTCGTCCAGCGGGAAGAGCTGCGCCTTGAAGCCGGCGCGCAACCGGACGTCGAAGGCGTTGACAACGCTGATGATGAGACCGGAACTCCCGGCCCAGATCCGGTCGAATTCGGCGAAGGACATTCCCCTCGCATGACAGCCGATGATGCTGGCTCCCAGGCCATCGGCGAAGCGCGTGGGAATCGTCGCACCGGCGATGACGCCATGGTCAAAGTCGAGGGCCAGGGACCGCTGCGTCTCGGCGCTGGCGGATGCCAGTCTCGACATGTCGCTCCACGGGATTGGCGTGGTTTCACGCCGGGCCGCCTCGACATACATGTCGCAATAGAACAGGCCCTGCGCGAGCTTGTCGCCCAGCCAGGTCCCTTCGATGCTGTTGAGCATCAGGCCCCTGGTGCGATCGGGGTCTGGCATCGCCTCCGTCCCATAGATCAGCCCCGTGATTCCGAAGGCCGCGACCCGGGCGTTCAGCCGCCCCCACAAATCCTGCACTCCGGTCGCCTGCTGAAAATCCTCAACCGCCTCCAGCAGAATTCGGCTGCGCCCTGCCGTGTCGTTGCTCATGCGAGTCTCCGTGCACGCTGCATCTGCCGGAAAAGG
>JAEZHQ010000092.1 GCA_023416455.1 Pseudomonadota bacterium
CCCTGGCCCTGCGGCTCGACTGGCGGGGGGCCTACGCAGCCCGTGCGCGCGGGGTGGCCCGGCGCCTCGCCATTCTGGCCGCCGACCGGCGGGCGGAGGACGCCTGTTGCGGCAGCCGATGGCCGGCCTTGCACGCGGGTGCCGCAAAATCATACTCTGGTAGGATCCAACAGGGGTAGACAACGATGGCCATCGGCAATGCCTTCAGGCCGCCTTCGGAGAGTCTGACCGCGCCGGGCCGCGACCGTTTCGTGGCTTTCGCCTTCGCGTCGGCGCATCTGCTGTTGGAGATCGAGAATGGCGGGCGCATCACCTTCGCCGCAGGCGCGCGCTGCGGGCTCACCGACCGGACGACCGAGGAGCTGGTCGGAAGCTCCCTGTTCGACCGGCTGCCGCCCGAGGAGCACGCCTTCTTCCGCATGCTGCTGGCGCGGCTGATCGAGACCGGCAAGCTCGACCCGACCCACGTCGTCCTGATGACCGCCGCCGGGCAACGCATCGCCATGATGATGGGCGGATGCCGCCTGCCCAAGTACCCCGGCCACTGCTTTCTCGGCTTCACCATCGCCGCGCGCCTGTCCGAACGGGCGGCCGGCCGCTGCCTGTCCGACCTGAAGGCGTTCGCCGAAAGCCTGGAAAGCCGCCTCGCCGCGGCCGGGGCGACCGAGCGCGACCAGAGCCTGTCGCTGCTGTCCATCGACGGGCTGGCGGACTGGCACGGCGCCCCCGAGCTGCGCAACGCCCTGGAAGCCTATCTCCTGGCGGTCTCGACCGACGGCGACGCCGCGGTGCGCCTCAACGAGGAGCGTTACGCCGTTCTCCATGGCGAGGACCTGACGCGCGAGGAGATCACCGGCGACATCGGCCGCCTGCTGACCCGGCACGGCGCGGACGACCTGCGCGACGCCCTCCAGGTCTGGCAGATGCCCGTCCAGGGCGGCGAGATGCCGATGTCCGACGTCGCCCGCGCCCTGTCCTACACCCTGCACAAGTTCGCCGCCGACGAGCCCAGCGCCTTCGACATCGCCGACGTCAACGGCGCGGTGGTGGAGATGCTGCGCAACACGGTCGGCCGGGTCGGCCAGGTCCGGCGCATCCTGGAGCAGCGCGACTTCCACCTGGTGTTCCAGCCGATCGTCAGCCTGGCCACCGGCAAGCTGCATCACGTCGAGGCCCTGATCCGGGTCGGCGAGAGCGGCTCGCCGGCCGAGTTCATCGCCTTCGCCGAACGGATCGGGCTGATCTGCGACCTCGACCTGCTGGTCTGCCAGGCGGCCCTCGACACGCTGAAGGAGGCGGCCGACCAGGGGCGCGCCGTGCCCGACATCGCCATCAACCTGTCGGCCATCTCCCTGGCCAGCCCGCTGCTCATGGAGCAGCTGGAGGCGGTGCTCGACCACTATCCGGGCCTCACCCGCAAGCTGCTGGTCGAAGTGACGGAGACCGCGGCGGTGTCCGACTTCCGCAGCCTGAACCGGGTGCTGGAGCGGCTGCGCAGGCTGGGCCTGCGCACCTGCCTGGACGACGTCGGCAGCGGCACCACCTCCTTCATGTCGCTCAACGAGCTGAAGGTCGACTTCGCCAAGCTGGACGGCCGGATCGTGCGGGGCGCTTTGACCAACAGCCGCGACCGGGCCATCCTCCACTCCATCGTCGAGATCGCCCGCCACATCAACACCCAGCTCGTCGCCGAGCAGATCGAGACCAAGGAGCAGCTCCAGTGCCTGCGCCAGCTCGGCGTCCGCTACGGGCAGGGCTACCTGTTCGGCCGGCCCTCGGCCGACCTGCCGGGCGTCGAGCCGGCCGCCCCCTGCCGGCCGGCGCGGCGGACCGGCGAGCGCGTGAGCTGGGAATGAGCGACGACCGGACGAACGCCCGCGTCGGCCCGGACGACCTCGCCGCCGCGCTGGTCCGCCACCGCCTGTATCTGGTCGGGCGGCCGAACGGCCAGCTCCTCATCCTCAAGGGCGCGGACCTGTCGGGAAGCGACCTCGCCCACATGTTCCTGACGCAGGCCGTCCTGTCGGGCGCCAACCTGGCCTCCGCCCGGATGGCCGGGGTCCAGCTGGACGGCGCCGACCTGTTCGGCGCCAACCTGACCGGCGCCGACCTCAGCCGCGCCTCGCTGGTGGGAGCGGATCTGCGCGGCGCCAACTTCCTGCGGGCGCGCCTCACGCACGCCGCCTTCGTGCGGGCCGACCTGCGCCCGGGCCAGCTGATGTACTGGAAGAAGCGCCGCCGGACGGACCGCCCGGCCGCCGACCCGCCGCCGGCCGACCTCCAGGCCGCCAACTTCCAGGAGGCCGACCTCACCGACGCCGACCTGTCCCACGCCAACCTGCGCGGCGCCGACTTCCGCAACAGCAAGCTGTTCTCGGCCAACCTGAACGGCTGCGACCTGACCGGCGCCGACTTCACCGGGGCGCGGCTCAACGGGGCGCTGCTCAACAACGCCAACGTCGCCGGCGCGGTGTTCCGCAACGCGGACGCCCGGGGCTGCGAGCTGCGCAACGTCGACATGGCCCTGGCCAACTGGCAGGGGAGCCTGCTGGAGGGAGCGGTGTTCCAGCGCCGGCGCCAGGAGCTGCCGGACGAGCTGCGCCGGCGGCTGGACGGGCACGCCGCCTGGATCAACTCCGGCGGCGCGGCCGGGACGCGGCTGGAGCTGTCGGCCGCCGCCCTGGCCGGAATCGATCTGGAAGGGTGCGACCTCAGCGGCGCCGTCCTTGCCGGCTGCGACCTCACGCGGGCCAATCTGCGCGAATGCAGCCTGCGGCTGACCAACCTCACAGGAACCTGCCTGCGCAACGTCGACCTGGAGAACGCCGACCTGTCCGGCGCCGTGCTGGCCGATGCCGACGCCAGCGGGGCACGGCTGCGCAACGCCGTGCTGCGGCCGATCGCCCTGCGCAGCGGCGACGGCCGGCTGGCCGGGCGCGACTGGCCGGCGGACCTGCGGCGCGCCAACCTGAGCGAGGCGGACCTGCGGGGAGCCGACCTGACGGGGGCGCGGCTGGCCCAGGCCAACCTGACCCACAGCAACCTGGCCGGTGCGCTGCTGCGCGGGACCGACCTCGGCCAGGCCCTCACCGAGAACACGTCGCTCCACCAGGCCCGCCTGACCTGACGCTGCCGACCTGACGCTGTTTCGAAGGATCAAGGCGATTCCTTGCCCGACGACCGGCGCCGCCGCACGGAACCGCCGGGCTTCACCGGCAGCGCTCCGGCCGCCGCCCGGCCGGGGGCGGGTGCCACCCGGCCGGCGTCGGAACGGGTGCGGCGATGCGCCCGCGAAACACCCCCGGTGGATCGGTGACGATTCCGGACGCGGCGCCACTTCTCGCGACCACCGCCATCCAATCCGCACGGGCGCCTGGCGGACGATCATCAACGGCAGGCCAATTCAGCAACACTTCGTGTTTACAAAGACTCCCCGCTTCTGCGGTAATGCAACCGGACTCAGCGGGACAAACATCTTTGCGTATCAACATTTTGTCACACGCCGGCATGAACGCGTCGGCTGATGATCGTCTTCCGGTTTGAGCGATCGGCGCGGCAGTGCGTGCCGAGCCGGCGGGGAAAGCCCGCATTCTCCACCGTGATGCCGTCAGAAAAGTTCCAAATTCAAACCATAAGCCTCCGGCATTTCCCCGGTATTTCCCCGGCATTGTCGATAATGGCAAGATAATGGCGAAGGATTTTCTTGGATTTTTATCTACATGTCTTGGTTCGCTCTGGAACGATTGACAGACGGGGAGCGACTCTTAATAATCTTTTAGCCAATCGGGTATATCCTATGGTCATACATCCTTTGCGACCACTTGGAGTCTGGCGATGGTGATGCTGTACCAACCCTACGCGCTGGGACGGCAACACGCACGTCGGTCGGGGCGGCGGGCCATGCTCGCGCTGGCGGTCGCGCTCGGCCTGCCGCTGGTTGCCGGGATCGGCTACACCGTGGACACGGTGCGCGGCTACGCGGTCCAGGCGCGCCTCTCCCAGGCGGTGGACGCGGCGGCGCTGGCCGGCGGGCGCGTGCGGTTCGACGACCAGCGCGACGGCCACATCCGAACCTTCTTCGCGAACGCCTTTCCCGTCGGCTTCCTGGGGGCACAGACGGCCCCGCTCACGATCGCCGACGATCCGCTGACCGGCACCCTGACGGTCAGCGGACGGGCGACCATGAAGGGGCCGTTCCTGCGCCTGCTGGGCGGCGGCGACCTGACGGTCGAGGCCCGCTCCGTCATCCGCCGGAGCGGTGTCGCGGGCCGCCGCACCCGCTGACCATCCGACACCGGCGCCGTTGCGCCGGTTGACGCGGGGGGAGCGCCCCCCCTACTCCACCGCGAGGAGTGCCGTCGGCGCGTCCCGCCAGGGGCGTTCCAGGCTGGGCCGGCCGAAGCGGTAGCCTTGCAGCAGGCACACCCGCTCGTCACGCAGGATGTCGGCCTGCCAGTCGTCCTCGACGCATTCGGCCACCGTGGTCAGGCCGAATCCCTGGGCCAGCCCGACCAGGGTGCGGATGAACAGGAGGGCGTCCGGTCCCTCCTTCATTTCGCGCACGAAGGAGCCGTCGATCTTGACGATGTCCACCGGCAGCGCCTTCAGGTGGCGGTAGGACAGGTAGCCCGCCCCGAAATCGTCGAGCGCGGTGCGGCAGCCGAGATCGCGCACGGCGGCGAGAAAGGCCGCCGTCTCCTCCAGATCCTCGATGGCGGCGCTCTCGGTGACCTCCACGATGAGGCGGCGGGCCAGATCCGGCCGGCCGCGCAGGCGCCGGTCGAGCGCCGCCAGCCAGCTGCGGTCGGCCGTGGTGGTGGCCGACAGGTTGAGGGCCAGCACCACGCCGGCGCTCTGCTCCAGCTCCCGCACCGCCAGGTCGAGCGTGTGGTGGTCGAGGCGCCGGGCCATGCCCAGCCGCTCCACCGCGGGCATGAAGGCCCCGGCGGCGATCGGCGCACCGTCCTCCGCGACCAGCCGGAGCAGGCATTCGTAGAAGGCCACCCCGCCGGTGCCCGCCGCGCCGACCACCGGCTGGAAGGCGAAACGCAGCCCGTCCGCCTTGAGCGCCGCCCGCACCGTCTGACCCACGGCCAGCGCGGTGCGCAGCCCGCTCTGCTGGGAGCTGGTCGCGTGATGCGGCCAGAAGCAGTCGCGGCCCTGGCGCTTGGCCTCCTGCAAGGCGCTCTCGGCGCGGGTCATCATCTCGTCGCCGCCAAAGCGGTCGCCGCTGAAACGGTCGCCGCCGGCCGACACGCCACCGACCGACACCGTCACATGGACCGGACCGCCGGGGGTGGCCACCGGCTCCGCCCGCACGGCGCGCAGAAGCTTCTCGGCGGCATGGGCCATGCCGTACTCCAGGCAGTGCGGCAGCACGATCCCGAAGATGTCCCCGCCGACCCGGCCAAGGGCGTCACCCGGGCGGAGCGACTGGCGCAGGCGGCGCGCCACCTCCACCACCACGGCGTCGGCGACGGCGTGGCCCATGGCGTCGTTGACCAGCCCGAGCTTGTCGATGCCGACCGCCAGATAGACGGCAACGGGATCGACGCCGTCGGCGCCGCCGATGGCCCGGTCCAGGGCCGTGCGCAGGCGGTGCCGGTTCACCAGCCCGGTCAGCGGGTCGAAATGGGCCTGATGCTCCAGTTCGACCTCATAGGCCTTGCGGCGGTCGATGACCCGGAGGACGCCGTTGAGGCGGACCGGCATGCCGGCGCCGTCGCGCTCCACCCGGCCGCGGTCGTGCACCCAGTGCATCCCGCCGTCGGCCAGCCGCAGCCGGTAGTCGCAGTCGAAGGCCGTTCCCGTCTCGATGTGCTGCGCCAGGGCGAGGGTGCGCCGCGGCCGGTCCTCGGTCTCGATGCGGGCGCCCAACGCGCCGCCGTCGCCCGCCCCCTCGCCGAGCAGGGTCCGGGCCTGACCGCCCCAGACGATGGAGTCGCTGGCGAAATCCCATGTGTAGGCGAGGTCGCCGGAAGCGTCCATGGCGGCGGCCATCACACGGAGTTCGTCGGTCGGTCGCGTCATGCGTCTCGGCTCTCCGCCGCCGGCCGGGCCAAGCGGCGCGAGCAGGGGCTTTGGTATGGGAACCGGACGCTACCTTCGCCCTGGTTTATACAATCTTAAATCCAGCCCGTCCGTACCGGGTGTGGGGATCAACGCGTGTCGAGGCGCGGCGCGCCTATGGCGTTTTTGCCTGCGGACTCACCGCCGCTCCCCATGATAGAGTGGGGTGCGACCCGCTCACCAACACACGCCACTCCCTTGTCCAGCATTCCCGCCCTGTCCTCAGCCTCAAGCTCGCCGGCCCTGTCCGGGATGGCCAGGCTGCGGCAGATGCTGGCCAGCGAAGCGCTTCCCGTCCAGCCGGTCCGCCCCATCCCGGACGAGCGGGAGCGCCACCGTCCGACCACCATCGAGACGACCGAGGACGCGCTCAAGGGCAGCGGCCGGGCCGGGCTGGACGAGACCGTCGAACGCCGCGCCCGGCGATCCGAATCGTCGCGCCGCTTTGCGCTGGACGGCCGTGAGGGGGACGGGCCGGTGACACCGGGTCCGGTTCCGTTGACCGCGACGCCGAGCGCCGGCTTCGTCGCGCAGAGCATCCACCAGGACGCCATGGGCAGCGGCCTGCACATCGAGCCGTGGCCGGCGGCCATCCTGGCCTATCGCCGCGCCGACGCGGGACCCGACGGCGGGGCGATGCTCAGCCGCCTGTCGGTCTGAGCCGGACCGCCCATCCTGTTTGTAAGAGGTTGGGAGCCAACGGGCGCACAGGCCGTCGCGTGCGCCCCTTGCGATGCGCACCCCGCGGCTCTCCGTGAAATCCATTCCTTGGACAAACCGCTGGCCCGGTTCGGGGCATCCGCATCACGCACCCGCATGGGCTGGACAGCCTGCGACGGCACGCCGGGGCACTGCGGGCGGAACGGACAATCCGGTCCGGCCCTCTGAGCAGCGACGGCCACGTTCAACCCGCGCCGGCCGATATCTTTCTGGATGAAATTCTTCAATTTCCAGCTTACCTATGAGACGAAGGTCGATACAAAAATCGACAATTCGGATGCAAACAAAACGATATCATCACCTTATTGAGTGTGCCAGGAGGCGAATCATGGCATCAGTGTCATTTAATAAC
>JAEZHQ010000095.1 GCA_023416455.1 Pseudomonadota bacterium
TGCTGGGCGCGCCCTTCTACATCATGCGCCGGGCCGGCGGGGTGGCCGCCGGCCACCGCGTGGTCAAGAGCGAGGCGCCGCAGCGCGACCTCGCCCGCGAGCTGGGCCGGCAGCTCGGCCTCATCCACCGGGTGCGGCCGGGCGCACCGGGGCTGGAGTTCCTGCCGCTGCCGTCGCCCGCCCCGGCGCAGCAATGCATCGCCGACTACCGGGCCTGGATGGGCGGCCTCGCCGCCACCGACCCGGTGCTGGCCTGGGGGCTGCGCTGGCTCGCCATCAACGCGCCGGAGCCGGGCGAGCTGGTGCTGTGCCACCGCGACTACCGGACCGGCAACTACATGGTGGAGAACGGGCGGCTGACCGCCATCATCGACTGGGAGTTCGCCGGCTGGTCCGACCCCATGGAGGATCTGGGCTGGTTCTGCGCCCGCTCCTGGCGCTTCGGCCGCAACGACCGCGAGGCCGGCGGCATCGCCGACCGCGCCGACCTCTACGCCGGCTACGAGGAGACCGCCGGCCGGCGGGTCGACGAGGGCGCGGTCGCCTACTGGGAGACCGCCGCCTATCTGCGCTGGGCCGCCGTCGCCATCCAGCAGGGCCGGCGCCACAGCTCGGGGACCGAGCCGTCGCTGGAGCTGGCGCTGACCGGGCGGATGCTGCCGGAGATCGAAATGGACCTGCTTCGCCACCTGGAGGCCGTGGCGGGCCGGGACGCCGGAGGAACCAGGCCATGATCAACGACGAACCCGACGCCCGCGACCTCGTCGCCACCGCGCTGCGCAGCTTCCGCGAGACGATCCTGCCGGTGGTGCCGGCCGGCCAGCGCTTCACCGCCCTGATGATCGCCAACGCGCTCGGCGTGGCGGAGCGCGAGCTGGCGGCGGGCACCGCAGCCGAACCGGCGCTGGCCGAGGCCGTCGGCGGGCTGCTCGGGGAAAGCGGGGATCTGGCCGGGCTGCTGGCGCGCCTGTGCGCGGCCATCGACTCCGGCGCCTTCGACGATCCCGGGCGGCAGGCGGCGCTGCGGGCGGTGCTGGCGGACATCACGCGGGCGCGGCTGGCCGTGTCCAACCCCAAGCAGCTGGCGGGGGACGGGCGGTGAGCGGCTTCACTCCGCTGCCCGGCACCGCCGCCCGCCGCCGCCTCTACCTGATCCGGCACGGGCACGTCGCCTATTACGACGCCGACGGCCGGCCGCTGAACCCCAAGCTGGCCGTGCTGACCGAGCGCGGCCGGGACGAGGCGCGGGCCGCCGGCGCCCTGCTGGCCGGCGTGCCGCTCGACCGGATCCTGTGCTCCGGCCTGGCGCGCACGCGCCAGACCGCCGAGATCGTGGCGGCCGGGCGGGGGCTGGCGGTGGAGGAGGATCCCGCCTTCCTGGAGATCCGCGGCGGCCGGCTGGCCAGCGTCCCCCGGGAGCAACGGGAGACGGCCTACGTCTACGGCTTCGAGGGCGTGGAGGAAGGCGGCCGCTTCGCCGGCGGCGATGCCTTCTCCGAGGTGCGCGACCGGGTGGTCGCGGGCATCGAGCGGCTGGTGCTGGAGCCGGGCTGGACGCATCTGGCGCTGGTCGCCCATGACGGGGTGAACCGGTTCCTGCTGTCCTGGGCCTGCGGGGCTGGCCTGACCGGCCTGTCCGCCTTCGAGCAGGATTACGGCTGCGTCAACATCCTGGACGTCGACGTGGTGGACGGCCGGATCCGCCGCCGCCTGATCCGCGCCGCCAACCTCACCCCCGCCAACCCGGTCAAGCGCGACCTCTACCAGACCAGCCTGGAGGTCGCCTTCGGCCCCCTGCTGGCCCTCGACTAAAGTTTCGTGCGTCCAGGGTGCGGAGTGATACCGGCGGCGCATGAACGCTTCATGTTCGGCCGGCCGCATGCCCCTTTCGCACGTTGCTACCCAACATGCTGCCGGAATTGAACCGAAGGCGTTTGATGGAAGCCATCAAACGCCTTCGGTATCGCGCTTCACATCGATTTCGATTTTACGCGGTCCGCTCCAGGGCCTGTCGGCGCCTGGTATCCGGCCGCCTCCGTGGGGCGCCCGGCCTATGATACCGTTCCGCAAGGATCCGCGGCACGGGCCGACAGGGTGAGAATTCCGCCTTCTGACCGGCGTGGGGACGGCGGCCCGACAACGCATCCTGCCGCCGCCTCGTCGTCGTCGCCCCCCGGTGACGCCTGCGCCTGGTGCGCCTCCGGGCCGGCCGCCATCCAGCGCACATCGATGCCGCGCTGTGCCAGTCCCTCGCGCAGCCTGCGAAAGACGGTATAGCTTCCCCCCATCCGCGGGGCCACGAAACAGCACCATTTCATGCCATTCTCCACTCGTTCCCGGCGGGAGCGTCGGCTCCATCCGCCCCGCTCGCTGGGGACGATGGGATCCGCGGAACTCGCAACGCGAGGCCATGGGTCATCGGTGCGTCGCCACTGAGAGAAATCGTGCACCGCGCAAGTGCCAAGCCGGGAGGGACACGCGGCGGCCATCTGAACGGTACGGCGACGCAAGGCTCGGGGGGAACACCCTCTTTCCTGGAAGGCCGGCCTACCGCTGGCGAACCTTGCCCACGAGGCACTCCGCCAAAAACCGACCAATTGTCCGTCGGTGGGTACGGCCGTACTTCGTTCGGGGCAAAGAGCGGTATGGAGGTGCCGATACTCCTTAAACACTCGGAGTAATTCTCAAAGAGTCGGGGCCTTGGAGCCAACCACCAAATGCGAAATAGAGCAGGCGAACCCATGGGAATATCGGGAAAGACACGACAATGCCCTTGTAGGATCGCGAGTATTTTCGGAATTTTGCGGGTGCACCTCATGTGACTTCGTTCATCGTGATCGTCAAAAAATGCCTAAGGACATATGCCCCACACAGAGGAAACCCTACCAGTGAACTATACCGAGCCTGTCCTACCCTTACCCCTGACTGTGGCGAAGAGAAACCAGGGCGACGAGCACCCGGATGGCGCGGGCGAGTCTTTGCGACATTTTTCACAACCGGACCCATACATCACGGCGACGCTGTTATCGCCGCATGAACACAATGTTGCGAATGCTCGTTCCCGTGGACGTCAGCTCCAGGAGCCGCCTTCACAGGAATCCGCAACGGTCGGGTCCGGGTCGCGCGATCCGCGGTCCACATCGATCGTGGTGATTGAGCCGCGTCGATTCTTCCGCGAGTGCATCATCCTGAGCCTGAAACTGTCAGGGGGCATCCGCACCGCCATGGGGTTCGCCAGCGTGGCGGAGTGGCGGGCCGGCGCAAAGGACACGAGCCCCCCGGATCTCGTCCTTCTCATCACAGGTGACAGGCCGCGCGATGCCCCGCACATCGAGACGGAAATGGCCGGGCTCGCACACTTCGCGCCGGAGATACCCCGGGTCCTCATCGGCGAGAGCGAGGCCGGGCAAGCCGTCATGAACGCGCTCGACAGCGGTGCCCAGGGATACATCCCGACGAGCGTGGCATACGAGGTCGCGATCGAGGCACTGCACCTGGTTCGGGCCGGCGGCGTCTATGCGCCGGTCGGCAGCCTCGTCGAGTCGGCGCGCGGCGGGGCCGGCCGGCCCCACGCGCAGCCGTCCAACGTGTTTTCGGCGCGGCAACTGGCGGTGATTGCCTGCCTGCGTGAAGGCAAGTCCAACAAGGTGATCGCCCACGAGCTTGGCATGCGGGAAGGCACCGTGAAGGTGCATTTGCGCAACATCATGCGGAAGCTCAAGGCAACAAACCGAACGCAGGTGGTTTCTTTCACCGCACCGTTGTTCGACGACCGCGCGACATAACCCCACCCCCCATTGAGACAAGGTGGACGCGATGATCGTGTCCGAAGCCAACGGCGTGTTCCCAGCGCCGTCTGGCTGAGCGAGTTGCGGGGCACGATCTGGCAGGCAACCACGCGCTCCGCGCCCGGCCAGGGTCGAACGGTGCGTGCGGCGTGGGAGGCAGCGTGTGTCATGCCGGCGTCTCCACAACACCGGCTGGTGCCGGGGAGGCCGCGGCCCAACCAAGCTTCAGCTCCTTGAGAATGCCCTCCCAGGCGGCGATGCCACCGGCTTCGGTGAAGCGGGTGTCGAACAGCGCGCGCGCCCGTGCGCCGGCGGCGAGGCCGAAGGCCGGGCTCGTGCACATGCGGCTGGTCGCGGTCTCGCCCGGGTAGAAATAGCGGTTCAGCAGGAAGAGCGCCATCAACGGATCTCCGGTGCCTTGGTGTGGCGGAGTTGCCGGGCGTGTGCCCGCTCGGATCGGCGGAGGTCGCGCCACCCACAGTGGGCGTTGCGCGGAGTCCCGGCAATTCAGCCAAGTTCCTTAAGGGGGCGTCCCCCGGGGTAGGGCGCGCAGAGCCATCCTTCGTTCGCCCGCTGCGCGGCGCGGGCTGTTTTTCGGCCGCTTGATGGGGGTGGCTTAGGGGGCGTTCCCGTTCGCGGTACTGCGCGGTACCACGCGGGGAATGCACGGATTGCCGAACATACGAGCCGCCGCGGAGCGGTTAAGGTCCGGCTCACCGCACGGCTCAACCAGCGGTGCGACGCAACGACCGGGGAGAGCCCTCGCATGAGCATCGGAGCAGACGTCCGCCTTGGCCGGGATGTGTTCATTCCGCAGCCTGACCTCGTGAACCTTTATGGCTGCGTCGTTGGCGACGGGTCAAAGGTCGGGGCCTTCGTCGAGATCCAGAAGGGTTGCACCGTCGGCGCGCGCTGCAAGGTGTCGAGCCACAGCTTCCTGTGCGAAGGGGTGGTGATCGAGGACGAGGTCTTCATCGGCCACGGGGTGATGTTCACCAACGGCCTGCGCCCGCGGGCGACCAACGCCGACGGCACGCTACAGCGCGAGGGCGATTGGCGGCTGGTCCGCACGCGCGTCGGCAAGGGCGCGTCGATAGGCTCGAACGCCACCATCCTCGCCGGGGTGACGATCGGCGAGCGCGCCATGATCGGCGCCGGCGCCATGGTCACCCGCGATGTTCCGGCGGGGGCCATCGCCACCGGCGTGCCGGCCCGGGTGCACGGCCGCGTGGCCGATTGGCAGGCCGACGACGAGCAGACATAAGGCGAAACGCCATCGGACAAACGGCATCGGTTGGGGGGCGCGTCGACGGATGCGCCATTGAGCGGTGCGTCCTTCCAGGGGGTGGAAGCATGATCGGAATCGGAATCATCGGCTTCGGCTATTGGGGACCGAACCTCGCGCGGGTCTTCGCGGCGACGCCCGGTTGCCGGCTGGTCGCCATCGCCGACGCAAGCGGACCCGCCCTGGAGCACGCCGGTGCGCGCCACCCGGCGGTGCGCCTCGAGACCGACTGGCGGGCGCTGCTGACGGCGCCCGACATCGACGCGGTCGTCATCGCGACTCCGGTCAGCACACATTACGCGATGGCCAGTGCGGCGCTGGCGGCCGGCCGCCACGTCCTCGTCGAGAAGCCGATGACCGACGACGTTCGGCAAGCGGAGGCGCTGGTCACCCAGGCGCAGCGCTGCGGCCGCGTCCTCATGGTCGATCACACCTTCGTCTACACGCCTGCGGTGCGCAAGATGCGGGCGATGATCGATGCGGGCGAGATCGGCGACGTCTACTACTACCACTCGACCCGCATCAACCTCGGCCTGTTCCAGTCCGATGTGAACGTGGTCTGGGACCTGGCGGCGCACGACGCCGCCATCCTCGGGCATCTGCTCGACACGCCGCCGGCGGCCGTGTCGGCCAACGGCGTCAGCCATCTGCCCAACCGTCCGGAGAACATGGCGCACATCACGCTGTTCTTCGATGGCCCCGGCATGGCCCAGATCAGCGTGAACTGGCTGGCGCCGGTCAAGGTGCGGCAGACGTTGATCGGCGGCAGCCGACGGATGATCGTCTACGACGACCTGGAGCCGAGCGAAAAGGTCAAGGTCTACGACCGCGGGGTCTCGTGCGAGACGCCGCAAGGCGACGGCGACCTGCACCGCATGCTGATCTCCTACCGCGTCGGCGACATGTGGGCTCCGCATCTGCCCATCGAGGAGGCGCTGGCGGTCGAGGCCGCGCATTTCGTCGACTGCGTGGCGAACGGCCGCACCCCGATCACCGACGGCCACGCCGGCCTGCGCGTCGTCGCGATCCTCGACGCCGCCTGCCGCTCGATGCGGCGGCGCGGCCAACCGATCGAACTCGCGCCGCTGAAGGCCGCGTCATGACCGCCCGGCACGCCCCCACCACGGTCCCCTTCCTCGATCTCGCCGCTCAGTACCGCTCCATCGCCCATGAGTTGGAGCCGGCGGCGCTGGATGTGCTGCGCAGCGGAGCTTACGCCCTGGGCCCGGCGGTCGAGGACTTCGAGCAGGACTTCGCCGCCTGTTGCGGTGCCCGGCACGCCGTCGCCGTCAGTTCCGGCACAGCGGCCCTGCACCTCGCCCTGCTCGCCGCCGGCTTGCGGCCGGGTGACGAGGTGGTGACCGTGGCAACCACCTTCGTGGCCACGGTCGCGGCCATCCTGCAGGCTGGCGCGGTGCCGCGCCTGGTCGACATCGATCCCGACCGCTGGACCATGGATCCGGAGCGGGTCGAGGCGGCGTTGACACCGCGCACGCGGGCCATTCTGCCGGTGCACCTGCACGGCCGCGTCGCCGACATGGCGGCGCTGCGCGGCATCGCGCGTCGGCACGGCCTGCTGGTCATCGAGGACGCCGCCCAGGCGCACGGCGCGGAACGCGACGGGAAGCGGGCCGGAACCTTCGGAGATGCCGCGGCTTTCAGCTTCTACCCCGGCAAGAACCTCGGCGCGTGCGGCGAAGGCGGCGCGCTCGTCACCGACCGCGACGACATCGCCGCCGCAGCGCGCCGCCTGCGCGACTGGGGGCAGGATGGCCGGTACAACCACGTCGAGCGCGGCTTCAACTACCGAATGGACGGCATCCAGGGGGCGGTCCTCAGGGTCAAGCTGCGGCATCTCGACGAATGGACCAACGGACGCCGCCGCGTCGCGCTGCGCTATGGCCGGCTTCTGTCCAAGCTCGACGTTGGATTGCCCAGGCCCGACGGCGGGCACGTCTGGCACGTGTTCGCGGTCCGGCTGCGCGCGCGCGACGCCGTGCGCCAGGCGCTCCACGAGGCCGGTGTCGCCACCGGCATCCATTACCCCAAGCCGGTGCACCTGCAACCCGCCTACGCCGACCTGGGCTACGGCCCCGGCGATCTGCCGGTCAGCGAGGGATTGGCGCGCGAGACGCTGTCGCTGCCGATGTTCCCGGAGATGACGCCATCCCAGATCGAGCGCGTAACGTCCGCGTTGCGCGACGCCGTCGCCGTGGCACCGGGGATCCCCGCATGACGGCGGGGCGGCCTCCGGGGTTCGATCCGCGGCGCCTCGTGGCGCTCATGAGGGCGGCCGTGGAGCGCTGTGAACTGGATCTGACCGGGTTCACCGTCCTTACCGAGGCGGCGTCGGGGGCCTACGCCAGCACGGCGGTCATCGCCGCGCTGGCCGGCGCCGCACGGGTGCTGGCGGTGGTCAAGGACACCGCCCACGGTTCGTCCGCGGCGGTCCGCGCGGAGGTCGAAGGTCTGGCGGCGCTGGCGGGGTGCGGCGCGCGCGTCCGGGTCCACCAGGGCAATCCCGCGACGCTGGCCGCGGCCGCCGACCTCGTCACCAACAGCGGCCATGTCCGGCCGCTCGACGCCCGGCTGATCGCCCGGCTGCCCGCCGGCGCCGTGGTCGCGTTGATGTACGAGACCTGGGAATTCCGTCCGTCGGACGTCGATCTCGCGGCCTGCGCCGCGCGCGGCGTTCCCGTCATCGGCGTGAACGAGCGGCATCCGTCCGTCGACGTCTTCTCCTTCCTCGGTCCGCTGGCCGTGCATCAGCTGCACCGCGCCGGCATCGCGGTGTATGGCAGCCGCATCGCCATTCTGTGCGACAACCCCTTCGCCGCGTACATCGAGCGCGGGCTGCGCGGCCTCCAGGCCGAGGTCGCGCTCGCGTCGCGGCCCGAGGATCTGCCGCCCGGCCCCTGGGATGCGGTTCTGGTGGCCCTGCGCCCGCGTGGGGTGCCGGTGATCGACGCCGCCGGGGCGGCGCGGCTGCGCGAACGGGCGCCCGGTGCGGTTCTGGTGCGGTATTGGGGCGATCTTGATGACGACGCCGTGCACCGCGCCGGCCTGCCCCTGTGGCCGCCGACGCCGCCCCGGCCCGGGCACATGGCCGTGCTGCTGTCCGCCATCGGCCCCGACCCCATCTTGCGGCTTCAGGCCGGCGGCCTGCGCGCGGCGGAATGGGTCCTGCGTCATGGCGCCGATGGCTGCCCGATGGACGGGATCGCCGTTCCCTTGATCCCTGCGGGCGCGCCCTTGCCCAGCGAAGCGTTGACGGGCGCTGCGGCGACCCGGGCGAGACCGGCCGCCGGCATGCGCCAACCCGAAGGAGGCGGCGGATGAGCGGACAGCGGGTCCTCCTGGTCGGGTATGGCCCAACCGCGGCAAGCGCCTTGCGCTCCCTGCTGGCGCAGGTCGAGGTGACGGCGGTGGTGACCGACGCCCCCGTCCCCGGCAGCGGCGCCGCCGACCTCGCCCGGACCCATCATGTCGCCGTAGTCGGACCGTCCACCCCGGCGGAAATCGCACATCTGGCGCGGGAGCAGCGCGTCGACGCCATCGTCATCTCCTCGTACAACCGCATCCTCCGCTTTGCCGCGCCCGCGCCCTTGCCGGCGCCCTTGCCAGCGCCCCTGATGGTCAACGTCCATTACGCGCCCCTGCCGCGCTACCGCGGACGGGCGGCCGTCAACTGGGCCATCCTCAACGGCGAACCGAGCACCGCCATCCACCGCGTCGACGAGGGGTTGGACTCCGGGAACATCCTGTACCAGGAGGAGGTGCCCATCGGGCCGCGCGACACCGTCGGCGCCCTCTATGAGCGCCTCAACGCCCTTCAGGAGCGCCACCTCGGGCCGGCGGTGGTCGCCGCCCTGGCCGGAGACCCGGGCCGGCCGCAGGATCATGCGCGGGCCACCTACGGCTGCGCGCGCGTGCCCGACGACGGCGCCATCGACTGGACGCAGCCGACCGAACAGCTCGACCGCCTGATCCGGGCGCTCGACCCCCCGTTCCCCGCCGCCTTCACCGTCTTTGACGGCAAGCGGCTGCTCGTGCACCGCGCCGAACCCGTGCGGGATCCGCCGGCCTACGCCGGCGCCGTTCCCGGCCGGGTGATCGCGCGCTCGGCGACGGAAGGATGGGTGGAGGTTCTGACCGGGTGCGGCGCCCTCCGGCTGTGGGAGGTCGAGGTCGAGGGCAGCGGCCCCACGCCGGCGGCCCGTCTCATCCGCTCGACCCGCGCCACGCTGGGCCTGCGCGTCGGTGACCTGCTGCGCCGACTGGAGGCGCTGGAGGCCGCGTCTCGCGGAGGTGGAGGCCGGGCTGCGGCCGCCGCAGAAGCGACACCAACTGCTGGAGAGTTCGAGACATGGATCTCAAAGACACGCGGATCCTGGTGACCGGCGGGGCCGGCTTCGTCGGCTCGCACACCGTCGATCAGCTGCTGGACACCGGATGCGCCCGGATTGTCGCGCTCGACAACCTGGTGCGGGGCAATCCGGGCAACCTCGCCGGTGCGCTGGCCTCGCCGCGGGTCCGATTCGTCGAGGGCGACATCCGCGACCGCAAGCTGTTGGAAGCCCTGGTGCGCGACAGCGACGTGGTGTTCCACCAGGCGGCCCTGCGCATCACCCATTGCGCCGCCGAGCCGCGGCTGGCGCTGGAGGTCATGGTCGACGCGACCTTCGATCTGCTGGAACTCTGCGCGACGCACAAGGTCGCCAAGGTCGTCGCCTCCTCCTCCGCCTCGGTCTACGGCCAGGCCGAGACGTTGCCGACGGACGAAAGCCATCACCCCTACGCGAACCGGACGCTTTACGGCGCGGCGAAGCTGTTCAACGAAGGGCTGCTGCGGTCCTTCAACGACACGCAGGGGCTCGACTACGTCGCGTTGCGCTATTTCAACGTCTACGGTCCGCGCATGGACATCCACGGGCGCTACACCGAGGTGCTCATCCGCTGGATGGAGCGCCTTGAGCGCGGCGAGCCGCCGGTCATCCTCGGCGACGGGACACAGACGATGGACTTCGTCCACGTCGCGGACGTGGCCCGGGCCAACATTCTGGCCGCGACGAGCGACGCCGGCGATGCGGTGTTCAACGTCGGCAGCGGCACGGAGACCAGCCTCACCGACCTCGCCGGCGCGATGGCGACGGTGATGGGGCGTCCGGAGCTTGCGCCGACGCACGCTCCGGCGCGCGCCGTCAACCCGGTCCAGCGGCGGCTCGCCGACACGCGGGCGGCGCGGGCGGCGCTCGGCTTCGAGGCCCGCGTCACGTTGGCGGAGGGGTTGGAGGGCCTCGTGGCCTGGTGGCGGGCCAACCGGGCGCACAACGCGCTCCCGGCGGCAGAGGGCGCGCTATGATCCCGATCTCCCGCCCCTTCGTCGGCACGGCCGAACGGGACGCGGTCAGCGCGGTGCTGGCCTCCGGCTGGTTGACCCAGGGTCCCCAAGTCGCCGCCTTCGAAGAGGAATTCGCCGCGCTGGTGGGGGCGCCCTACGCCTGCGCCGTCGCCAACTGCACGGTCGCGCTGGAGCTGGCGCTGCGGGTCGTCGGCGTCCGCCCCGGTGACGAGGTCGTTACGGTCAGCCACAGCTTCATCGCGACGGCCAACGCCGTCCGGCATGTCGGCGCGACACCCGTCTTCGTCGATGTCGATCCGGACACCTTCACCATGGTTCCCGAGCTGGCGCGCGCGGCGATCACCCCGCGCACCGCGGCGATCCTGTGCGTGCACCAGATCGGGATGCCGTGCGATCTCTCCGCCCTGCTCGCCGTCGCCCGGTCCTGCGGACTTCCCCTGATCGAGGACGCGGCGTGCGCACTCGGGTCGGAAATCCGCATCGGCGAGCGCTGGTCGCGCATCGGGGCGCCGCACGGTGACGTTGCCTGCTTCTCCTTTCACCCACGGAAGATCGTGACGACCGGCGATGGCGGCATGATCACCACCCGCGACCCGGCCTGGAACCAGCGGCTCCGCCTGTGGCGCCAGCACGGGATGAGCGCCCCGGACACGCAGCGGCACGCCAGCCCGCGCGTCGTGTTCGAGGATTACCTGGAGGTTGGGTACAACGCCCGGATGACCGATCTCCAGGCCGCGGTCGGCCGCTGCCAGATCACCCGCCTGCCGGACATCGTCGCGCGTCGGCGCCGCCTCGCGGATCTGTACCGTCTGCGCCTTGAGGAGTTGCCCGGCGTCCGGGCGCCGCTGGAGCCGGACTGGGCGGCCTCGAACTGGCAGAGCTTCTGCATCGGCTTGCCGGACGGAGTGGAGCAAAGGGCGGTGATGCAGGCGATGCTCGACGCCGGCGTGGCCACGCGCCGTGGCGTCATGTGCGCTCATCTGGAGCCGGCCTACGCCGATCTCGAGCCGCGCTGGTCCCTGCCCGTCTCCGAGCGGATCCGCGACCGCTCGATCCTGCTGCCGCTGTACCAGGACCTGAGCGAGGCGGACGTCGACACCGTGGTCGCCGCCCTGGCGGGTGCGCTGCGGGGCCTTGCTGCCGGGCGGGACTGACCGGGGCATTCGCGCGAAGCGCCGCGCCCGGCACCTCGTTGGGCGCGGCGTCGCCGCGTTCAAAGGACGGCGCGCGCGCCCACACCGGATTCTCCACGCGCTGCTTCCGGATTCTTCATGGTGATCGAGACGGTGATACGGACGACGCCTTCAGGCGCCGTCCGTATCACCCGGGAAATGCTGCTGCCGGAAGGCGGTCCCGGCGTCGCCCTCGATGGCCATTCGGATCGCCTCCGCATACCTCCGGGCCACCGCGCCCCTGCGGACCGGCTATGGCCGACGGTGCAAACGGGCGGGCTATTTCGAGCGGCTCAACAGGAAGGGCACCCCTTTGGCCATGTGCGCCGCGGAACGGCCAATGCCGTGCAGTTCCGCTGCCAGTGGGTGGCCGGTCGCGAACAGGCCGACGATCCATCCGGCGGCGGCGCCCAAGCCGGCCGTCATCAGCGCGACGAACGGCAGGTCGGGGCGGAAGCCGGTGACCAGGACCACGCCGCCGGGCGCCACCGCGGCACAGGCGGTGATCACCACCGGGCGCGCCACGGCCTCCATCACGTCCGCCCATGAGAACCGCAGGTGCCGACGGATGACACGCATCGCGACATACACCTGAAGCGGACCGGTGATGAACAGGCTCGCGGCCAGCGCCTCCGGGCCGAGAAACACGGCGGCGCAGACCACCGCCATCGACGGGGGCAAGGAAATCAAGCTGGCGGTCAGCGTGTCCTTGATCCTTCCGATCGACACGAGGACCGGAAACGTCAGGAAGGCCGGGGCGATACTCCCCGAAGCGAGCGCCAGCAACCGCACGAGCGGCGCGGCCCCGCTCCATTGCTCTCCCAGAACGAGGTTCACGAAGGGATCGGCGAGCAGGGCGAGGCAGACCAGAAATGGCCATTGCACGGCCGTCATCATGCCGAGACCGCGCAGATAGGCCTCCTTGAGGTCGCCACCCGCGCGTGTCCGTGCCGAGAAGGCCGGTAGGATGACCGGCTGCAGCGCGTTCACAATCAGCCGCTCGGGCAGCTGGCACAGCAGCAGGGCGCGGTTGTACAGGCCGACGGCGTCCAGTCCGGCCACCCGCCCCAGCAGGACGGTCGGCAGCGCCGTGAACAACGTGTTGAGCAGGACCGTGAGGCTCGAATAGCCGCCGAACGCGAAGATCTTGCTCCACCCGACCAAGGTCGGCCGAAACACCCACCACCCCGGACAGTAGCGGAGAGCGACGATGGCGGAGGCGACCGCTGCGGCGACGCTGCTCCAGACCAGGCTCATGAAGCCGCATCCGAGCGCGGCAAGCGCGACGGCGAGGACGCAGTTGACGATCGCGTTGACGATGTTGATCAGGGCAACCGCATCAAAAGCCATGTCGCGACGCAGCAGCGCGACCACGGGACTGCTCCAGGGGGCGGCAAGCACGCCGAGTGTGGTCCACTGCAGCACCAGGGCGAGGCGCGGATCGCCGTAGAGGCTGGCGAGCGGGTGCGCGGCGGCGAACAGCGCAGCGGCCACCCCCAGCGTCAGCGCAAAACCGACCGTGAACGCCGTGCGAATCTCGGTCCGCGTGATCTCCCGCTCCTGCACGAGATAGGCGCCGATCCCGAAGTCGCGGAAGGATTCGAGCATCATGACGATGCCGATGGCCAACGCGACCAGTCCCACGTCCGCCGGGGTCAGCAGGCGCGCCAGCACGAGCATCGTGACAAGGTTGAGGGCGCCGGTGGCGTAGCGGTCCATCGCCGCGAAAGCAATCGACCGGCGGAGCCCGCTGATGAGGTCCGGCGCCGTTGAAGCCGCCCGACCATCGTCCATCTCGCTCATTGTCTGTTCCGCTCAACGAAGGCGCGCAACGACGCGCGACGGTATCCAGCATTTCCAAAGGTTGAAGCGGCCATCGAAGTTTGGCCCCCGGCGCAGGGCGAGGTCGACGGAATGCCGCGCCCGCCGCGCCGCCGGCATGAGGTGCAGCTGCCCGCTGAACAGAATGTCCGGGTCCCAGCCACCATGGACGAAGGGGATGAAGACGTCGGGCACGCCGAACGAGGGGGCGTCTCTGCGCTCGTGGCCCGGCGGCGCAGGCGGCACGCGCGCCGACAGGGCGTAGACCCTGTCCAACGCGGCGCGCCATGCCGGGCCACCGTGAAGCGCGGCGATGCCGCGCCGCGTCGCCTGCCCCAACGCCTCGCGCACGGCCGCGTCCGCCGCCAGGCGGCTCAGCAGCGCGCGGTAAGCCGTGGTGGTGCGTGGGCGCTGCAAGGTCTCCATCAGTCCCGGCATGTCCGCGCTCAGGATTTCCGCGCCCGGCGGGAACGGGCACCGGCTGACGAGCGGCGTACCGCAACGGCCGGCCTCGAGCAGCGAGGTCGTCGAGACGAAGGGAAAGGAATCGACGTAGATGTCGGCCGCCTGGTAGTGCAGCGCGGTGTCCTCACTCTCCGGCAATCCGATGATCCGGCCGCCGGCCTGCGCGCTTGCCGTCTTCCAATCGTCGCGCCGGCCACTGCCGAGAACGACAAGCGCGGCATCACCATGGCGCTGCAGAAACGGCAGGTGGACGTCGGCGTAGCTTTGCCCGGCGACCGACCGGTACTTCAACGCGCGCGCGACCGACAGGAGCATGAGGGCGTCTTCCGGATACCCCAGCCGCCGCTTGGCTTCGCGCCGCGAGACCGTGCGCTCCACCTCGTCCAACGGGATCGGGAGAAGGACCGATCGGAGCGAGTCGACGCCACGCCGCGCCACGGCGAGGTCAACGCCGGATGCGCGCAGGCCGATCACCACGTCGGCGATCGAGACGCCGAGCCAGAAAAGATGGTCGGCGTGATCCAGATAGGCGATTGGCGGGCGGGAGGTCGCGCCGGAGAAGGCCAGCAGGGGAACAACGTCCTGGTTGACGATGTGCAGCACGATGAGGTCGACCCCGGCCGCCGCCTGCCGCAGGCCGCGGGCAAGATCCAAAAGGCCGTCGGGACCGTGGCTGAGGTCGTGAAGCCGCCCGCCGCTCCGTCGCACGGCGTCGATCATTTGCTTCGGCACCGTCCGCCGTTGCCGCACGAGAGCCAGGGAGTGCACACCCCCGGAATCCGCCTCGATCCAACGCCAGATCATGCGGGACAGCCCCCCGACCGCTTGGACGCCGGTCGCTACGTGCAATATGCGTCGCGGCCGTCCGCCGTCCGCCGTGCCGCGAGGAATGGTCGCAACCCCGAGGGCAGCCCGCGCGATGGACGCGACGACCGCCTCCAGCTCTTGGCTGGCGAACAGGCCGCAATGGTTCGCGGTGGCGTGCAAAGCGGCGATCTCGCACAAAGCCGCCGCATAGGCGAGATCCCCAGCCTGCGCCGAGGCTTTGGCGTTTTCCAGCGCGTCACGGAAAATCACATGGTTCGCCCTCAGTTTCGCCGGCCCGTCGAAACGCCACCGGTCGACAAAGCGGTCGCCATCCATCTTCGGTTGCTGGTCCGGCATGTTGCCCCCATCCTTGCACTTTTCGTCTCGGCCACCGCGCGAACCGGCGCCCGATCGTCCAGGATCGTCATCGAGAATCGAAAGCACGCGCCCTTGGAGACATGATCCCGGCACACGCAAGGGGTGTGCCGATCCCCGGTGCAACGAAAGCCTGTTCAACCACGGGCATTGTTGTGTCCGGGGCGAGTTTAGGCGCGGTGGGATGCAGAGGCACCTTGACCAAAGGTGTTCGACGCGCCGGCCAAGCGCGGTATGGTGGTGGCGAACACCGCTCCAGATGGCCGAGGGGTTCTGGCATGGGGTATCCACCGCGGACTGGCCGCGGTATGCGCCCCGTTCCCAGGCGGGGCACGTCCCTTCTCTCCAAGAGGCAACGGCAACGCGAAAGGCCGAAGCCCGTTGCTCCATCGCGACAGGTCAAAGCAACGAAATGGCAATGGCGGCCGGCAAACAAACGGAACTAATGTCCAACGGTAATCTTGCCGTTGACGCCATCATGCATCCGGAAGATGCCCATGAGCGGTCCCGTATGCTCCGTCGTGATGCCCGATTACAACGTCACCGAGGTCATTGGCGAGGCGTTGGGATCGCCGTGGCCGGCGCGCCGTTGGCGTGGTATCGGCGGGCACGGCCGGAGCGCCTGAGCCTTTTGCCGCACACCCACACCGGCCCGATGTGTCTCCTTCATGGGGATTCCGGTTCATGGCCATGCTGTGTTTCGCCGCCGCTCTCGACCGGATCGAGCGCTGACACACCCGGGCGCGGCGCAGCAAGCGCCTGCGCAATGGCCAAACCGGCAAGGCGGGCGGTGGCGAGGAGTCGATCCAGCCCGTGCCCGTTGCGAGCCTTGGCGGAAAGGCCCGCCGTGATGGTATCGACGAAATCCGTCAGACGCTCCGCCTCCTCCGGGTGGCGTGCCGCGATGTAGCGGCGGACCATGTCTTGCGCAGCGCCGTGGAAGGCGCGGGCGACCTCCCGCGCGTCCCGGTCATTGCAGCGGACGCCCTCCAGCACGAGGCAGCCGGTGGCCGCGGGATCGGCGGCGTAGCGGCGAGCGGCTTCCTCCAGCACGGCAGCAAGCGATTCGGCAACCGGGCGGTCGGAGCGCAGGAGGTCCGCGAGCGGGATCGCCTCGGTGGCGGCGTACCGGTCAAGAATGCGGGCGTAGAGGCCGGCCTTGCTGCCGAAGGCGGCGTAGAAGCTGGGCGGGTTGATGCCGAGGGCGCCGGTGACGTCGGCAACGCTGACGGCGTCGTAGCCGCGGGCGTGGAAGAGGCGCTGGGCCGTGGCAACCGCCTGGTCCGGATCGAAGCGGCGGGGGCGGCCAGGAGGACGGCCATGGGGACGGTCAGGATTTTTAGTCATTGCTACAAAATACCTTGACGGCGGCTCTCGGGGAGTTATATAGCGAACACTACATAACAACACAAGCAGGGCGAGACGACCATGTTTCAAGGAAAGTCCGTTTTGGTGCTCGGCGGCAGCCGGGGAATAGGAGCCGCGATCGTCCGGCGCTTCGCCTCGGAGGGCGCGGCCGTGACCTTCACCTATGCCGGGTCCCGTGACGCGGCGGAGCGGCTGGCGAGCGAAACGGGCAGCACAGCGGCCCTGACGGACAGCTCGGACCGCGACGCCGTGATCGCGCGGGTGCGCGACAGCGGCCCGCTGGATGTGCTGGTGGTGAACGCCGGCATCGGTGTCTTCGGCGATGCGCTGGAACAGGACCCTGACGCGATCGATCGGCTGTTTCGGATCAACATCCACGCGCCTTACCACGCGGCTGTCGAGGCCGCCCGCCGGATGCCGGAGGGCGGGCGGATCATCGTGATCGGTTCCGTGAACGGTGACCGGATGCCCGTCCCTGGCATGGCATCCTACGCGGTGAGCAAGTCCGCCTTGCAGGGGCTGGCGCGCGGGCTGGCACGCGATTTCGGGCCGCGCGGCATCACCGTGAACGTCGTGCAACCCGGCCCCATCGATACCGACGCGAACCCGGCCAACGGGCCGATGAAGGAGCTGCTGCACAGCTTCATGGCCATCAAGCGCCACGGGCGACCGGAAGAGGTCGCGGGCATGGTCGCTTGGCTGGCGGGGCCTGAAGCCGGCTTTGTGACGGGCGCGATGCACACGATCGACGGTGCCTTTGGCGCATAGAGTTTCGTGCGTTTCATACCGGCGGCGCATGAACACGGAGCGCCGCCGGTAAAGCCCGACAGATCAATGCGATAGCATTGATCGAAAGGGTGATACGCACGAAGCTCCAGTGTCGATCGGCCGACCGATCCCCTTCCGCGGAGTGCCGCGCAAGGCCCCGGCGGGTTCAGGCGATCTCGTAGACCGCCATTTCCTCGGCGATGCCGCGCAGGGCGGTGCGCTGGGCGACCGGCGTGACCCCGCTCGCCTGGAGCAGCCGGGAGGCGAGCGGATGCTCGACGACCGGGCCGGTGGCGAAGATCGACCGCGAGGCGACGAGGCTTTGCACGCGCGCGGCGATGTTCACGGTCTGGCCGAAATAGTCCTGCTGGTCGTTGAGCGTGACCGCCAGGCAGGGCCCCTCATGGATGCCGATCTTGAGCAGCAGCTCCTCGCGCCGCCGCTCGTCGTTGAGCCGGCCCATCGCCTCGCGCATGCGCAGGGCGGCGGCGATGGCCCGGTCCGGGGTCGGGAAGGTCGCCATGACCGCATCGCCGATCGTCTTGACCACGGCCCCGCCCTCGGCCGCCACGATGTCGGTCAGCAGGCGGAAATGGGTCTTCACCAGATCGAACGCCGCCAGGTCGCCGACGCGCTCGTACAGGCCGGTGGAGCCCTTGAGGTCGGTGAACAGGAAGGTCAGGCTGGTGATCTTCAGGCGCTGGTCGACGTCGAGCGTGCCGGTCCGGTAGAGGTCGCGGAAGGTCTGGTGGGTGAGCAGCCGCTTGGCGGTGAGGAACGGCCTGCGCCGGCCGACCAGGTCGTGGAGCCGGGCGCCGGCGATCCACACGCCCGGAAGCGCCCGGCCCCCGCTGCGGTTCTCGATGGCGAGCCGCAGCGGGCCGGGATGGAGATGCAGCGTCTCGCTGGTCCGCTCCGTCCGGTCGATGACCAGCGACAGCGCCTGGCGCCCGCTGGCGGGCGGACCCTTCACGTCGAGGAACCGGGTCGCGTGCGTCACCGGATCGAAGACGATCACGAACTCCGCCGGCAGCCGGAGCGACAGGATGGCCGTGCCCCCGGGCGGCAGCTCGACCGCGTCCAGCATCACCTCGTCGAGCCGGGCGGCGAGGTCGTCGGGCAGGTCCTGGCCGGTGCCCCAGAAGATCTGGCGCATGTATTCGACCATGGGCAGGCTGTCCGGGTCGTGGGCCGCGATCCGGCGCACCCGCGGGCACACCGTGAAGGCGACCTCGACCATCTCGTCGAGCGTGGGTTCGTAGTCGGCGGCGCACAGCGTGCAGCAATACTCATCCCGGCGCAGCGAGCGCAGCGTCACGCCGCCGTCGAGCACGCCGCCGCAGCCCGGGCACAGCATGTTCCACGACATCTCGAACAGGCCGCGCCGCGTGGCGTGGAGGAAGGCGTCGATCGCGCGGTTCTCGTCCAGCCCATGGACCCGCGCGAAGGCGAGCGCGTTGATGCGGTTGAGCGCATGGTCGGGAGCCTCCCGGACCAGGCGCTCCATGGCCGCCACGGCGGCCGGGTCGGCGGCCTGCCGCAGAGCCGCGAACGGGGTGTCGGTCTCGACCATGGCGCAAGCATCCTCCGGCTTGGTCCGGGTGCCTTCTGCATCCGCCCGCATGGTAGCACCTCGGAGGCGCCATGGCGCGCCGCGGGCCTCGGCGCTTCGGGAGTATCCCGCCCCCGATCGGTGCGGTTTCGTCGATTCCGATGACCCGCGCGACGCCGCGGAACCGCCCCTCTGCGGGGCGGCCCCTTCGCGCGCCTACAGCCCCAGCAGCAGCGGCACGAGCTGCTGGGCGGCCTGCTGCACGGCGTCGGCCAGGCCGATGGCCCCGGTCAGATAATCGGCCATCACGGCGACGAGGCCGACGACGCCGATGACGAGCTTGCGGCGGCCGGCAAGCTGGCCGCCCTTCATGACGGTGGACAGGTCCATGGGAATGCGCCCCTCCTTCGGGCAGCAAAAAAGCCGCGGGCGG
>JAEZHQ010000130.1 GCA_023416455.1 Pseudomonadota bacterium
TCGTTCTGCTGGCCGATGTAGAAGGTGCGCGCCGGCTGGGTGGCGTCGTCGGGGCGCGGCGGCTGCTTCAGCAGGATCGGGATCATCGAGAAGATCCCGTGCACCAGCGACACGTCGTAGCGCCGCACGTCGTCCCAGAAGCGGGAGGCGGAGAAGCGCTCCACCATCGCCATGCGCCCGCCCTGGATGATCGTCGGCACGATGCCCAGCCAGGACGCGATGGCGTGGAACAGCGGCAGGGGCGAGTAGATGGAATCCCCGTCCTTGAAGTCGTTCGCCCGGATCCAGTCCAGGGCGAAGGTGACGACGTGGCAGTTGCTGGCGAACACCCCCTTCGACGGCCCGGTGGTGCCCGAGGTGAAGGAGATGGCCGCCGGGTCGGTGTAGCAAAGCTCGACGTCCGGTTCGTCGTCCGGCGCCTGCAACAGGCTGTCGAACGGGGTGACGGTGGTGCGGGCGCGCACGCGCTCCGGCGCGTCGGCCCCGCCGCGCACGATGACGTGCCTGAGCTGCGGCAGCTCGCCGATGACGGCGTCCAGCCGCTCCAGATACTGGGCGTCGACCACCATGTGGGTGGCGTCGGCCTTGTTCAGCTGGTAGCGCAGGATGTCGCCGCGGTAGTCCGTGTTGATCGGAACATAGACCGCGCCGGTCTTGGCGCCGCCCAGCCAGGAGTAGAGAAACTCCGGGCAGTTGGGCGTCATGATCGCCAGCTTGCCTTCCCTCGGCAGATCCAGCCCGGCCAGCCCGTTCGCCGTGCGGTTGGCGATCCGGTTGAAGGCGTCGTAGGTCAGCTCGACATCCTTGAACTGGAAGAAGGTCCGGTCGGGATGGCGCTCCACCGCCCGCCGCAGCAGGTTCCCGAGAACACGGTCTTTGAGCGGAATATCCCGCATCGTCTCCTCCTCCTTGGGTTGGCCCTTTGCGTCCCGAGCCACCGGCGGGACGGCCTTTTTTGCTAGGCTAAGCCAGCCCGGCTGAAAAATCAAATGTCTGTTAGAATATTTTTGCGTGGCGGCGGAAGCGTGGGATAATGCGCCTTTGCAAGGGTCTTGCACGACGCCATCGGCTGCGTCATCATAAAACAAACGTTTGAAGAGTGTGCGCTGGCGTTTGAAGAGTGTGCGCTGGCAAGGGCGCTCGGGGAGGACCGCAGGCATGAACTATCTGGATCTGTTCCCGTCGAAAAGCAGCACGGTGCACGCCGTTCTGGAGCAGCGGGCGCGCCGGTCCGCGGATCATCCGTTCCTGATGGTGCGCGACTGTGTGCTGACCTACGCCGACCTCAACGACGGGGCGAACCGGCTGGCGCATGGCCTGATCGCCCAGGGGGTGCGGCCGGGCGACCGGGTGGCGGTGATGATGACGGGCTCCGTCTCCTACGTGCTGGCCTGGTTCGCCATCGCCAAGGCGGGCGCGGTCGAGGTGCCGGTGAACACCGCCTACAAGGGCGGGATGCTGCGCTACGTCCTGGAGACGGCCGACGTGGCGGCGGTCATCGCCGACGAGGGCTTCGTCGCGGAGCTGCGCGCGGCCGGCGCCGGCCTTCCCGGCCTGTGCCGGCTGATCGTCAACCCGGCCGACGGCGGCGACGGTCCCGGCACGCTGAAGGGGACCATGGCGGCGGAGCGGCACGATCCGGGCCTGCCGGTGTCGGGGGGCGACCCGGCCTGCGTGATCTTCACCTCGGGCACCACCGGGCCGTCGAAGGGCGTCGTCATCACCCACCACCACGAGGTGTCGTTTGGCGTCTTCTTCGACGAGATCGTCGCCATGCGGGGCGACGACGTCGCCTACAACTACCTGCCGTTCTTCCACATCGCGGCGAAGTTCCTGACGCTGGGCGCCATGCTGGTGGACGGCCGCATGGCGCTGGAGCCGGTGTTCAGCCTGTCGCGCTTCTGGGACGACGTGCGGCGCTGTTCGGCGACCGTGGTGGTCGCCGTGGGCGGGCTCTGCCACATGCTGCGCAGCCTGCCGGAGCGGCCGGACGACGCCGACAACACGCTGCGCCTCGTCTACGCCGTGCCGGTTCCGGCCGAGTTCCAGGAGGAGTTCGAGCGGCGCTTCGGCGTCACCCTGGTCGAGGGCTACGGTTCCACCGAATCGAACCTCGTCGTCTACAGCCGGCCGGGGAAGACGCCGCGCGGGTCCTGCGGCCGGCCGAGCCCGTATTTCGAGGTGGCGATCCTCGACGAGGACGGGCATCGGCTCGGCCCCGGGGAATCCGGCGAGATCTGCGTGCGGCCGACGCTGCCCAACACGCTGATGAAGGAGTATCTCGGCATGCCCGGCAAGACGCTGGAGGTGATGCAGGGCTACTGGTTCCACACCGGCGACCGCGGCGTCGTCGACGAGGCCGGCTTCGTCTATTTCCAGGACCGCATCAAGGATTCGATCCGGCGCCGGGGGGAGAACATCTCCTCCTTCGAGGTCGAGCGCCTGCTGAACGCCCACCCGGACGTGGCGGAGTCGGCCGTGGTGGCCATCCCGTCCGAGGTCGGCGAGGACGAGGTGAAGGCGGTGGTGGTGCGCCGGCCGGGCTCGACCCTCGACGGCGAAGCGCTGCTGCGATTCGCCGTGGAGACCATGCCGTACTTCATGGTGCCGCGCTACATCACCTTCCGCGACAGCCTGCCCCGCACCCCGACGCAGAAGGTGCGCAAGGTGGACCTGCGCGACGAGGGCGTCACCGAAGACACCTGGGACCGCGAGCGGGCGGGCTTGCGCGTCACCCGCGACGGTCTGCGCGACACCCGCGTCGCCTGACCATGGACACCCGACCAGAGGGAACGATGCCGACACTGGACGAAGAGACCGCGCGCGGAACCGCGCCGGCGCCGCTGCGGGGCTACCGGGTGCTCGACCTGACGCGGTTGCTGCCGGGGGCGTTCTGCACGCAGATCCTGGCCGACCTGGGCGCCGAGGTGATCAAGGTCGAGCAACCGGGCAAGGGCGATTACTGGCGCTGGTCCGAGCCGAAGGTGCGGGAGGAGGGCGCCCAGTTCCTGGCGCTGAACCGCAACAAGCGCAGCATCACGCTGGACCTGAAGAACCCGCAGGGACGCGAGGCCCTGCTGCGGCTGTGCGAGAGCGCCGACGTGCTGGTCGAGGGCTTCCGCCCCGGCGTCATGGAGCGGTTGAAGCTGGGTGCCACCGACCTGCACGCGCGCAATCCGCGGCTGGTGCTCTGCGCGATCACCGGGTTCGGCCAGACCGGACCCTGGGCGGGGATGGCCGCCCACGACCTGAACTTCCAGGCGCTCACCGGCATGCTGGAGCTGGTCGGCGGCCGGCCCGGCCGGCCGGTGGCGCCGGGGATTCCCCTCGGCGACATCGGCAGCGGCGCCCTGATGTCGGTGGCCGGCATCCTGGCGGCGCTGCTGGAGCGCGGGAGCACCGGCCGCGGACGGGTCGTCGACATCGCCGTCGCCGACGGCCTGTTCTTCTGGATGGCCTATCTGATGTCGCAGTGGAACGTGCCGGCCGAGGCCGACCGGCAGGACGCCTTCGACATCGTCCACGGCGCGCCCTTCTACACACTCTACGAAACCGCGGACGGACGCCACATGGCCGCCGGCCCCTACGAAGAGAAGTTCTGGCGGGCGATGTGCGAAACGCTCGGGCTGCCCGACCTGATCGACCGGCAGTGGGCGGAGGGCGACGAGGCGGAGGCGATGAAGGCGCGCATCGCGGCGGTGTTCCGGCAGCGCACCATGGCCGAATGGACGGAGATCTTCCTTCGGGTCGATGCCTGCGTGTCGCCGGTGCTGACTCCGCGGGAGGCGGTGGGCACGCCGCAAGCCCTGGCGCGGGGCACCGAGATCGTCGTCGAGCATCCCGTCGAGGGGCCGCTGCGGCAGATCGCCTGCCCGATCCGCCTGGACGGCCTTCCGGTGACGCCGCGCCGCCCGCCGCCGGTGCTCGGCGCGGACACGGACGCGGTGCTGGCGGCGGCCGGTTACGACGCGGCGGCCATCGCCGCGCTCCGCGCGGCCGGCGCGATATGACGCGCTGCGCGCGGCCGGCGCGGTATGACGCTGAACAGACAGAACAAGGGGACGGGGCCATGAGGCCAGTGAGTGTTCTTGGGGCCGGATCGACGGTGTTCGGCCGGCATCCCGACCAGGGGGCGGTGGAGCTTGCCGTCGCCGCGGCGCGGCAGGCGATCGTCGAGGCGAACGTCCCGCGCGAGCGCATCGGGGCGGTCTATCTCGGCAACTTCGTCGGTGGCGTGCTGACCGGGCAGGAGGTCCTTGCCGGCCTCGTCGCGGACGGGCTGGGGTTGCGCGACGTGCCCTGCACCAAGGTGGAAGGGGCGTGCGCCAGCGGCGGCATCGCCTTCCGCCACGCCGTGCTGTCGGTCGCCGCCGGGCTGTGCGACGTGGCGATCGCGGTGGGTGTCGAGAAGATGAGCCATGCCGGAACGGCGGCGGTGACGCAGGCGCTGAACTGCGCGCTCGACCACGCGGCGGACGGACCCAGCGGGCTGACCTATCCCGGGCTGTTCGCCCTGCTGTGGCAGGCCCACGCGCAGCGCTACGGCACCACGCGCGAGCAGGTTTCGGCGGTGTGCATCAAGAACCGCCGCAACGGCCTGACCAACCCGCTGGCCAGCATGGGGGCGGAGATCACGGCCGACATGATCGCCAACGCCGCGATGATCGCCGACCCGCTGACGCTCTACGACTGCTGCCCGATCAGCGACGGGGCGGCGGCGGTGGTCGTCGGCATTCCGGAACTGGCGCGCGAGTCGAGGGCCGATCCGGTGCGCGTGCTCGCCTCCGTGCAGACCAGCGGCGGCGCCCGCATCGCCGCGCACGGCGACCTCACCTCCTTCCGCGCCACCCGCGCCGCCGCCGAGCGCGCCTACGCCGACGCCGGCATCCGGCCGGCGGACGTGAACTTCGTCGAGCTGCACGATTGCTTCTCCATCGCCGAGATCATCGACGCGGAGGATCTCGGGGTCGTTCCCCGCGGCGAGGGCGGGCGCTGGGCGCTGGAAGGGCGGACCGACCGCGGCGGCGACGTCGCGATCAACCCCAGCGGCGGGCTGGAGGCCAAGGGGCACCCGGTGGGCGCCACCGGCATCGGCCAGATCTACGAAGCGGTGCAGCAGTTGCGCCACCGGCATCCGAACCAGGTGAAGGGGGCCCGCATCGGGATGACCCACAACCTCGGAGGCACCGGGGTGGCGTGCACGGTCAACCTGCTGGGAAGGGAATAAGGCCATGGACGAGATCGGCAGCATCACGATCGTCCGTTGCGCGGACTGCGGCGCCCTGGACCCGACGCCGCGCGGGGTGTGCCGCGCCTGCCTGTCCGACCGGCTGGAGCGGGTCGGCGTGGCGGGCACCGGCGCCCTCGCCGCGGCGACGCTGATCCGCCGCCCGCCCAAGGGGGTGGACGCCGATGGCCCCTACGCCGTGGCGGTGGTCGATCTCGACGCCGGCGTGCGCGTGGTCGGCCGGCTGGCGCGTCCGGCCTCGGCGCCCACGCCCGGCAGCCGCGTCGCCTTGCGCGGCTGGCAGGCGGCAACACCGGTGTTCGACGTGTATTAATGCCCGGGCGTAACAACTCTTTGCGAGGCTCGCCGGCCTGCGTTATGACACTGGCAGTATGGACTGGAACGAAGCGATGAGAGCCGCGGTGCGCACGGAAACCAGGAAGGGCGTCAACCGCCGTCAGGAAATCCTTGATGCTGCGGCACAATGCTTCGCAAGAAGTGGTTACGACGCCACGTCGATGCGGGATATAGCGAAGCACACCGATCTGCTGGCCGGCTCGCTCTACTATCATTTCAAGTCCAAGGAAGAGCTTTTGTGTGCGGTGCACGAAGAGGGTGTGCGCCGCATCAAGGAGAAGGTGCTGCTTGCGATCGATCCCAACGCGGATCCCTGGACGCGCCTGGAACAGGCGTCCATCGCGTACCTGGATTCGATGCTCACCGAGTCCATCTACGCGCAGGTGGTGGTGAGCGAACTGCCGCGCCGCCGGGCACGCAAGCTGCGCAACATCCTGGTCGCCCACCGCGACGACTTCGAGAACATCTTCCGGCGCATCATCGACGAGTTGCCGCTGCGGCCGGCGGTGGACCGCAAGTACTGGAGGCTCAGCCTGATGGGCATGCTGGCTTGGACCTTCGCGTGGTACCGGCCGGGCAACGACACGCCGGCCAACGTCGCGCGCCATCTGGTCGATCTGTTGCGGTACCAGACCGAAGCCTGATGCGGACGGCGCTGTGAAGGCGTCGTCCGCATCACCCCTTCGATCAATGCTGTCGCATTGACCGGTCGGGTTTTACCGGCGGCGCCCCGTGTTCATGCGCCGCCGCTATGATACGGCCGGCGCGTGACCGCGCCCATGACCGGCCGGCCGATCCCCCCCCGCGCACCGTGCCGCCGGGTTCGAACCCCAGTGGCTTGATGGACGCCGCATCAAGCCCCTTGGGGTGATCCTTCCGCGTCCAGCCAGCGATCGGCGCCGGACCCCACACGGGGTTTTCCGGCGCCTTTTCCGTTCCCGCCGACGCATCCGTAAAACAAACGACTGTTAGAAAGTGTTGACGCGGCGGGAGGCCGGCGATAGGCTGGGTCCAGTTGATAGGGCAAGCTGTCCTTTTGCCGCCGGATCCGGAGCCGCAGCGCTCCGCGCGCGCAAAAAAACAAACAAGCGATTGTTGGAGGAGGGGCGCTATGGA
>JAEZHQ010000258.1 GCA_023416455.1 Pseudomonadota bacterium
CAGCCGGCCGCCGCCACCGCGGCGCCGCCGCCCAAGGCCGACGACAGCCTCGGCCTGCTCGTCGCCCGCCTGGGAGTCCATCGATGAACCGCCAGCCGCACGGCCTCCCCCCCACGCCCGACGACGCCTATGCGCCGCCCCCGGCCTCCCGGCCGCGGACGACGCTGGCGGTCGCGCTGGAGCAGAGCCGAAACCGGCTGATGGTGACGGCGGCCATGGTGGCGCTGGTCTTCTCGGCCATCGGGGTCAAGCTGGTGGACGCCAGCCTGTTCAGCCGCGCCGCCGAGCCGCGCCAGCGGCTGGCCGCCGAGGTGGACGCCCCCCCGGTCAGCCGCGCCGACATCGTCGACCGCAACGGCAACCTGCTGGCGACCTCGCTGGCCACCCAGTCGCTCTACGCCGACCCCAAGCTGATCAGCCGGCCGGACGAGGTGGCCCACAAGCTCACCACCGTGCTTCCCGACCTGGACTACAAGGATCTGCTGGGCAAGCTCAGCAGCGACAAGCGCTTCGTCTGGATCAAGCGCAACCTGTCGCCGCGCCAGCAGGCCGTCGTCCACCGCCTCGGCCTGCCGGGCGTGTATTTCGAACGGGAGGAGCGCCGCTTCTACCCCGCCGCCAACCTGACCTCGCACGCCGTCGGCTTCACCGGCGTGGACAACAACGGCCTGGCCGGGCTGGAGCAGCAGTTCAACAAGCGCCTGACCAGCGACCCAAAGCCGTTGCAGCTGTCCCTCGACCTGCGCCTCCAGCACATCCTGAAGAAGGAGCTGGTCGCGACGGTGGAGGAGTTCAGCGCCATCGGCGCCGCCGGCATCGTCTACGACGTGCGGACGGGCGAGGTTCTGGCGATGACCTCGCTTCCCGACTTCGATCCGCACGACCCGACCGGGCTCGATCCCGACACGCTGTTCAACCGGGCGACGCTCGGCGTGTACGAGATGGGCTCCACCTTCAAGATCTTCAACACGGCGATGGCGCTCGACACCGGGCGCATCCGCACGACGGACTATTTCGACGCCTCGCACGGAATCTCCGTCGGCCGCTTCACCATCAGCGACTACCACAACATGCACCGGGCGCTGACCGTGGCCGAGGTGTTCCAGCACTCCTCCAACATCGGCTCGGTGCGCATGGCCATGCAGGCCGGGGTGCCGACCCAGAAAGCCTTCATGGCGAAGATGGGCTTCACCCGGCCGACCGGGCTGGAGCTGCCGGAGAACGGCTGGCCGCTGGTGCCCAACCCGTGGCGCGACATCAACGCCATGACCATCTCCTTCGGCCACGGCATCTCGGTCAGCCCCATGCACACGGTGGCGGCCGCCGCCTCGACCATCAACGGCGGCATCATGCGCCCGCCGACCATCCTCAAGCGCGATCCCGGCGCCGTGGTGCCCGGCGAGCGGGTGGTGTCGCAGCAGACCTCCGAGATTATGCGCCGCCTGCTCCGCTTCGTGGTCACCGAGGGCACGGCCAAGTCGGCCGCCGTCAAGGGTTACGTCGTGGGCGGCAAGACCGGCACGGCGGACAAGCAGAAGGGGCGGCACTACCAGAAGAACTCGCGCATGTCGTCGTTCCTCGGCGCCTTCCCGATGCACGACCCGAAATACATCGTCTATGTGCTGATCGACGAACCCAAGGGCACCAAGAAGACCTACGGCTTCGCCACCGGCGGCTGGGTCGCCGCCCCGACGGTCGGCCGCATCGTCCGCCAGATCGGCCCGCTCCTCGGCGTCCAGCCGGTGGACGAGGCTTCGCCCGAGATCGTGAACGCCACCTACATCAACGCCGCCGGGCAGACCCTGCCCCCGCCGCCGCAGCCGCCCCAGACGAAAGGCAGCACCGTTGCTTCTGTCCCGCCTCCTGGCAAGCCGCGCTGACCCGCCGCTCCCGCGCGATCCGGGCGTGACCGGGCTGACCGCCGACAGCCGCGCGGTCAGGCCCGGTTTCCTGTTTGCGGCCCTGCCCGGGGCGCGGGCGGACGGGCGTGCCTTCATCGCCGACGCGCTCGCCCGCGGCGCCGTTGCCGTGCTGGCGCCCACGGGAACGGCGCTGCCCGCCGGCAGCGACGCCGTCCTCGTCGAGGACGACCGGCCGCGCCGGCTGTTCGCCCTGCTGGCCGCCGCCTTCCACGGCCCCCAGCCGGAGACGGTGGTGGCGGTGACCGGGACCAACGGCAAGACCTCCACCGTGCAGTTCGCCCGCCAGATCTGGGAACGGCTGGGGCTGCCCGCCGCCAGCCTCGGGACGCTGGGGCTGACCGGGCCGGGGCTGGGCGGCTACGGGGCCATGACCACGCCGGATCCGGTGGCGCTGCACCGCGACCTGGCGGCCGTCGCCGGTGCCGGGATCGCGCATCTGGCCATGGAAGCCTCCAGCCACGGGCTGGACCAGCACCGGCTGGACGGCGTGCTCCTCAAGGCCGCCGGCTTCACCAACCTGACCCGCGACCATCTCGACTACCACGGCAGCATGGACGCCTATCTCGGCGCCAAGGCCATGCTGTTCGACCGCGTCCTGCCGCCCGGCGGCACCGCGGTGCTGAACGCCGACAGCGACGCCTTCGACGCGCTTGCCGCGATTTGTACCAACCGCGGCCACCGTCTGTTCGGCTACGGTCTGGCCGGCCGCGAGCTGCGGGTGCGGGCGGTCGAGCCGCTGGCCCACGGCCAGCGGCTCGACCTGACCGTGCTGGGCCGCGACGTCACCCTGGAGCTGCCGCTGGCCGGCCGCTTCCAGGCGTGGAACGTGCTGTGCGCGCTGGGCCTGGTGATCGGGTCCGGCGGCGACCGGGAGGCCGCGCTGGACGCCGCGGCGCGCCTGGAGGGCGTGCGGGGCCGCCTGGAGCGGGTCGCCACCCACCCGAGCGGAGCGGCGGTCTACGTCGATTTCGCCCACACGCCCGACGCGCTGGAGACGGTGCTGACGGCGCTCCGGCCGCACACGCGGGGCCGCCTGGTGGTGGTCTTCGGCTGCGGCGGCGACCGCGACCGGGGCAAGCGCCCGGTGATGGGGGAACTGGCCGGCCGCCTGGCCGACCGCGCCGTCGTCACCGACGACAACCCGCGCGGCGAGGAGCCGGCGGCCATCCGCAGGGAGGTGCTGGCCGGCTCCTCCCGCCTGGAGGAGATCGGCGACCGCCGCGAGGCCATCCGCGACGCCGTCCGCGGCCTGCGGGACGGCGACGTCCTGGTGATCGCCGGCAAGGGGCACGAGCAGGGACAGACCATCGGCACCGAGACCCGGCCGTTCGACGACGCGACCGAGGCGCGGGCCGCCGCAGCGGAGGTTGGTGGAGCATGAGCGAGGAAACGACGATGCCGCCCCCGGAGCCCCTGTGGACCGCCGCCGCCGCCGCCGCCGCCGCCAACGGGCAGGCGACGCGCCCCTGGACCGCCACCGGCGTCTCCATCGACAGCCGCCGGCTGGCTCCGGGCGACCTCTTCGTCGCCATCCGCGGGCCGAACTTCGACGGCCACGACTTCGTCGCCCGGGCGCTGGAGGCCGGGGCCGCCGCCGCCATGGTCAGCAGCGTGCCGGCCGGCGTGCCCGGCGACGCGCCGCTGCTCGCGGTCGAGGACACGCTGGCGGCGCTGGCCGACCTCGGCCATGTGGCGCGGCTGCGCACGCCGGCCAAGGTGGTCGGCGTCACCGGCTCGGTCGGCAAGACCGGCACCAAGGAGGCGCTGCGCCATGTGCTGTCCGGCCAGGGCCGCGCCTTCGCCACCGAGGGCAGCCTGAACAACCACTGGGGGGTGCCGCTGTCGCTGGCCCGCATGCCGGCCGACAGCCGCTTCGCCGTCTTCGAGCTGGGCATGAACCACGCCGGCGAGCTGGGGCCGCTGTCGCGCCAGGTGATGCCCGACGTCGCGCTGATCACCACGGTGGAAGCCGCGCATCTGGAGTTCTTCAGCTCGGTCGAGGCCATCGCCGACGCCAAGGCCGAGATCTTCGAGGGCATGGACCCCAACGGGGTGGCCGTGCTGAACCGCGACAACCCGCAGTACGGCCGCCTTCTCGCCGCAGCCCGCACCCGGGGCCTGCGGGTGTGGGATTTCGGCGCCCATCCCGACGCCCAGGCGCGCCTGCTCGACTGCTCGCTGCACGCCACATGCAGCGCCGTCACCGCCGTCATCCGGGGCGAGCGCGTCCAGTACAGCCTTGCCCTGCCCGGCCGGCACTGGGTGATGAACAGCCTGGGCGTGCTGCTCGCCGTTCGGGCGCTGGAGGCCGACGTCGGCGCCGCGGCGCGGGCGCTGTCGACCATCCAGCCGGTCAAGGGCCGCGGCACGCGGCGGCGCGTCCATGCCCGGCGCGGCGCCTTCACCCTGATCGACGAGAGCTACAACGCCAGCCCCGCCGCCATGACCGCCACCCTGGAGGTGGTCGCCCGCATCGATCCCGGCGCCGGCGGCCGGCGCATCGCCGTGCTGGGCGACATGCGCGAGCTGGGCGAGCGCGCCGACGCGCTGCACGCCGCGCTGGCCGAGCCGCTGAAGGCGGCGCATGTGGACGCCGTCTACTGCTGCGGCCCGCACATGCGCGCCCTGTTCGACCGGCTGCCCGCCGCCATGCGCGGCGCCTGGACGGCGACCAGCGCCGAGCTGGCCCCCCTCGTCGCCGCGGCCGTCGCCGGCGGCGACGTGGTGATGGTGAAGGGATCCGCGGGCAGCCGCACCGGTCTGGTGGTGGAGGCCCTGGCCGCGCTCGACGGCCGGCGGGACACCGATGATGGCGCGCCGCAGGCGGCGGCGAACGGACAACGAGGCTGACCGGTTCACGATGCTCTACAACCTGCTTTTTCCCCTGGCGGACGTCTTCACGCCGTTCAACCTGTTCCGGTACCTGACCTTCCGGACGGGCGGCGCGGTGCTGACGGCGCTCGTCATCAGCTTCATGTTCTTTCCCCGCCTGATCGCCTGGCTGAAGAGCAAGCAGGGCGAGGGCCAGCCCATCCGCTCCGACGGGCCCGAGAGCCACTTCAAGAAGAAGGGCACGCCCACCATGGGCGGGCTGATGATCCTGATCGCGGTGTCGGTCAGCACGCTTCTGTGGGTCGACCTCACCAACGCCTACGCCTGGATCGTGCTGCTGGTGACCATCGGCTACGGCCTGATCGGCTTCGGCGACGACTACCTGAAGCTGACCAAGCGCAACACCAAGGGGCTGTCCGGGCGCTTCCGCCTGACCTGGGAGATCGCCATCGGCCTGGTCGCCGCGCTGGCCATCATGCTGGTGTCGAACCCGCCGCTGTCGGGGGCGCTCGCCGTGCCCTTCGCCAAGGACTTCCTGATCCAGCTGTCCTGGTTCTTCGTGCCGCTGGGCGCCTTCATCCTGGTCGGCGCCTCCAACGCGGTGAACCTGACCGACGGGCTGGACGGGCTGGCCATCGTGCCGACCATGATCGCCGCCGCCTGCTTCGGGCTGATCGCCTACCTGACCGGCAACGCCATCTTCGCCAACTACCTGCAAATCCACCATGTGCCCGGTGCCGGTGAGCTTGCCGTTTTCTGCGGGGCTCTGGTCGGTGCGGGCATCGGCTTCCTCTGGTACAACGCGCCCCCCGCCATGGTCTTCATGGGCGACACCGGGTCGCTCGCCCTCGGCGGTGCCCTCGGTGCCGTCAGCCTGGTCACCAAGCACGAGATCGTGCTGGCGATCATCGGCGGCCTGTTCGTTCTGGAAACGGTGTCGGTGATCGTCCAGGTGGCCTCCTTCAAGCTGACCGGCAAGCGGGTGTTCCGCATGGCCCCGCTGCACCACCATTTCGAGAAGAAGGGGTGGGCGGAATCCACCGTTGTCATCCGCTTCTGGATCATCGCCTCGATCCTGGCCCTGGTCGGCCTGTCCACCCTGAAGCTCCGCTGAGGCGCCGATGATCAACCTCTTCTACATGGACGGTCTGCCGGTCGCGGTGATGGGGCTAGGCACGTCGGGCCTGGCCACCGCGGAGGCGCTGGCGCGCGCCGGCGCCGAGCCGTGGGTGTGGGACGACAACGAAG
>JAEZHQ010000302.1 GCA_023416455.1 Pseudomonadota bacterium
GTGCCGCCCAGGCGAAGCGCAGCAGCCAGGGCAGCATCCGCGCCAGCCCGCGCGGGGCGAGGCGCAGCGGTGCGTCGGGGCGCAGCAGCATGCGCGGCGCCTGCCGGATGACCGCGGGCCGGGCCAGCGGCAGGATGTGGTCGTCGGCGATCAGCCCGGCGTTGCCGTAGGAGCAGCCGTTCCCCGGCTCGTCGCGGTCGACCAGCGTGGTGGGGAGGCCGGCCCGTTGCAGGGCGAGCGCGCAGGCGGTGCCGACAACGCCGGCGCCGATGACGAGGATGCGGTCGGTCATGGGGGCGGGTCCGGTTGCGGAGCGGGGGTCAGGCGGCCGCCGCCGGGACGAGGATGGCGTCGTCCGGCGCCACCCGCAGGCGCAGCGCCTCCCCCTTGCCCGGCAGCCGCAGGCCGTGGCTGCGCTCCAGGCAGGTGAAGATCCCTTCGGGCGTCTCCACGGCCAGATGCACGTCGGCCCCGACATGGACGGCCTCCACGACCCGCCCGTCGAGAACCCCGGCGCCCGCGTCGCCGCCGGCGCAGCGGGACAGCCGCTCCGGACGGACGCAGACGTCCATGGCCTCGCCCCCCGGCAGCGCCCCCGGCGGCAGGGCGAGCAGCGTGCCGCGCCG
The DNA here is from genome assembly GCA_023416455.1 of Pseudomonadota bacterium. Taxonomy (GTDB): domain Bacteria; phylum Pseudomonadota; class Alphaproteobacteria; order Azospirillales; family Azospirillaceae; genus Azospirillum. The sequence continues at coordinate 627 of JAEZHQ010000302.1, forward strand.
CGAGCGGGCGAGGTCGGCCGCCGCCGTGCGCTCGACCAGGGCCACCCCGTCGATCCAGTTGGCGCGGCCGAGGAAGCCGGCGACGAAGCGGTTGGCGGGCCGCTCGTAGAGGTCGGCGGGGGCCCCCTCCTGCTCGACCCGCCCGCCGTTCAGGACGACGATGCGGTCGGCGAAGGACATGGCCTCCTCCTGGTCGTGGGTGACCAGGACGACGGTGGCGGACACGGCGTCGAGGATCTCCTTCAGCTCGCGCCGCAGCGTCTGGCGCAGCAGCGCGTCGAGGGCGGAGAGCGGCTCGTCGAGGAGGACGACGTCGGGCCGGGTGGCCAGCGCCCGGGCCAGCGCCACCCGCTGCTGCTGGCCGCCGCTCAGCTCGCCCGGCCAGCGCCCGGCCAGATGCGCCATGCGCACCAGCCCCAGCATCTCGGCGACGCGGGCCTCGCGCTCGGCGCGCGGCCAGCGGCGGTGGACCAGCCCATAGGCGACGTTCTGCTCGACCGTCATGTGGGGGAACAGGGCGTATTGCTGGAACAGCAGGCCGACGCTGCGCTCGTAGGGCTCGCGGCCGGCGGCGTCGGCGCCGCCCAGCCGGACCGTGCCCGAGGTCGGCGCCTCGAAGCCGGCGATCATCCGCAACAGCGTGGTCTTGCCGCAGCCCGACGGCCCCAGCAGGGCCAGCGTCTCGCCCCTTCGCACGGCCAGCGAGACGCCGTCGGTGGCGACGAAGCCGCCGAAGCGCTTGGTGACGTCGACGAGTTCGACCGCGGGCGGGGCGGCGGCGGAGTCAGGGACGGCCATGGGGATTTCCGAAGAGCTGCGAGAGGCCGAGGGTGCGCTCGAGCACCAGCACGCCGGCCAGCACGACGAGGGTGAAGAGGGTCGAGGCGGCGGCGATGGAAAGGTCGAAGTTGGCGCGCATCGAGCTGATCAGCGCGACCGGCAGCGTGTAGGTGTCCGGGGTGCTGAGGAACATGGACACCGCGACGTCGTCCATCGAGACCACGAAGCTGAAGATGGCGCCGACCATGATGCCGCCGCGCGCCAGCGGCAGGGTCACCGTGCGGAAGGCCTCGGCCGGCGTCGCCCCGAGGCTGAGGGCGGCCTCCTCATAGACCCGCTTCACGGACGAGACGCCGAGCAGGCTGGCCCGGATGGCGTAGGGGACGGTGATGATCAGGTGCCCGCAGACGAGCCGGACCAGCCCCCCGCCGATGTCGAGCGCCGAGAGGAGCAGGAGCAGCGCGAAGCCGATCACCACCGGCGGCACGATCAGCGGCGACAGCAGGAAGGAAAGCACCCCCTCCTTGCCGCGGAACTCCCAGCGCTGGAACAGCACGGCCGTGGCCACCCCGACCGCGGTCGAGACCGCCGTGACCAGGGTGGCGACGATCAGGCTGGTCTTCAGTCCGGTCAGGAAATAGTCGTCGGACAGGAAGCGCTCGTACCAGCGCAGCGACAGCTCCGGCGGCGGCAGCGGCCCGAGATAGCCGCGGGCGTCGAAGGACAGCACCGCCGTCATAACCAGCGGGGCGACCAGGAAGAGGAGGACGAGGAGCAGGACGGGGACCAGCGCCGCCCCGGCCACCCGGTCGAGAAGACGTCCGCCCATCAATGGATCCTCGCGTTGGTCCAGCGCCGCACCAGCGCGGCGAGCCCGGCCACCACCACCAGCGAGACGGCGAGCGTGGCGATGGCGATGGCCGCGCCGCTGGGGTAGTTGGCGATCTCGCTGAAGCGGGTGTAGACGAGGCCGGAGACGAAGTTGACCCGCCCGCGGCCGAGCACCATGGGGATGACGAAGGCCGAGATCGAGAAGGTCATCGACAGGAGGAAGGCGGCGAGCAGGCCGCGGGCGCACAGCGGCAGCGTGACCGTGGCGTGGGCGACGGTGCGCGATGCGCCGAGCGACAGCGCGCTTTCCAGGAGCCGCGGGTCGATCGCCCGGAGCGCCGGGATGAGGGTCAGCGCGCTCAGCGGGATGATGTAGTGGAGCAGGCCGGCGCCGACGCAGAACTCGATGTAGCCGCGCCCGTTGGGCGCGACGCCGAGGGCGAGGAGGAGCGGCCGCAGCGGCCCGACCGAGCCCAGCATGAGCTGGAGCGCGTAGGTCCGCACCAGCACGCCGAGGAACATCAGCAGGACGAACAGGGCGAGCAGCCCCTTGGCCAGGCCCGCCCGCAGGTTGCGCGCGCACAGATAGGCCAGCGGCAGCGCCAGCGCCACCCCGGCCAGCGAGGCCAGGAGGCCGATGCGCAGCGTGGTCAGCAGCGTGTCGGCGAAGGCCCCGCTCAGCAGGTCGAGGTAGTTCTGCGCCGTCAGGGCGGCGTCCGGCCGCGCGCCGACATAGCCGGGCTCGAAGGTGCGCACGCTCTCCACCCAGAGCACGGCGAGCGGCAGCACGAACAGGGCCGCGTAGATCGCCGTCACCGGCAGCGCGAAAAGCGTGGCGCGCATCCGCATCGGCACGGGCCGGACCTCCTTCCTGGTCTGGGGCGCCTCCTGGCGGAGGCGCTTTGCGCGGTTACCTTGACGCCCTGCGCATCACAGCAGCGGCGCGATCTCATCCTCCCACCGCTTCGCCCAGGCGTCCTGCTGGGCGAGCACCGCGGCGAAGTCCGGGATGTAGACGTATTTTTCCATCTCCTCGGCGCTGAAGGCCAGATGCTTGAGCGCGGGCGGCACCTGGGTCTTGACGTTGAGCGGCGCCTCGCCGGCGATGGAGGCGTAGAGCGCGCTCATCTCCGGGCTGATGCAGTGGTTGATGAAGCGCAGCGTCTCGTCGGTGTACGGCCGGTTCTTCAGCACCGCAAAGCCGCTCTGGTACAGGAAGGCGGGAACGCCGGCCTGCTTGGTCAGCGGCACCACCTCGAAGTTCTTGGCCACCCCCGCCCAGCCGGGCTCGGCGAAGCAGCCGACGGCGGTCTCGCCGCTGGACAGCGAGTTGGAGAACTCGATGTCGGTGTTGGCGACGCGGCCGATGTTGCCGGTGCGGGCCAGCTCCTTCATGGCCTTCCAGCCGGGCTCCATGTTGTGCTCGTCGCCGCCGTTGCGCAGGGAGAGCGCGACGATCTGGAGCATCATGCACTGGGTCGGCCCGGGCCAGCAGATCATGCCCTTGAGCTTGGGCGAGAAGAGGTCGTCGAGCGAGGTCACGGGGATCGGCGCGGTGTCCTTGCGGTAGCCGAAATAGATGCCGCCGACCGCGCGCGGCACCGCCTTCCAGGCGCCGGCCTTGTCCTTCATGACCACCTTGGCCGGAATGTCGGCGAGGTTGGGCACGCGCTCGACCGACACCGTCTCCAGCCAGTCCTCCTGGATCATGGTCTGGAAGGATCCCTCCCAGCCGGCGATATAGTCGAAGGCCGGCTTCGGCCAGGATGCCTTGACGGCGGGCAGGATCGAGGCGGCGCCGCCCTGGAACAGGGTCCACCGGACGGCGGCGCCCTGCTTGTCGGCGATCGCCTTCATGGCGGCGACCACGTCGCCGCCCCATTCAACCGCCGACAGCTGGGTCGCGGCGAAGGCGCGCGGCACCCCGCCGCCCAGGGCGAAGGCCGATGCCACGACGGAATGAGCCAGAAACGAACGCCGGTTGAGCCTTGGCAGCATGGCATGCCCCCTGTCGGTTTGTGGAATGGAACGGGTCGGGACCGGTCAGATGACCGGGAGTTCGGGTTCGGACGCGACGGTCAGATAGTCGAAGCCGGTCTCGGTGACGCAGATGGAATCCTCGATCTGCACCCCCCACTGGTCGGTGATGTAGATCGCCGGCTCCACCGACAGCGTCATGCCGGGGGCCAGCGGCGTCTCGTCGCCCTCCTTGAGGTCCGGCGCCTCGGCGATGTCGAGCCCGACGCCGCGCCCCAGCCGGTGCTCGATGTGTTCGCCGTAGCCGGCGGCGTAGATCATCTCGCGCACGATGCGGTCGAGGTGGCTGGCCGTCACCCCCGGCCGCACCTCGGCCAGAGCCGTCTGCTGGGCGCGGTAGAGCAGGTCGTAGACCCGGTGCATCTCGTCGGTGGCGGCACCCAGCGCGAAGTTGCGCGAGAAGCCGACGCGGTAGCCCTTGAACTGGTTGGTCATGCAGAAGCACATGGCCACCATGTCGCCGCGCTTCAGCCGGTTGGGCGAGCCGCGGCCGTGCGAGATCGAGGACCGCCGGCCGGACTGGATGAGCTGCACGCCGTCGGTCAGCGGCGAATGGTTCAGGTCGTCGGGGCCGAACAGGCTGGCCGCCATCTCGGTCGCGGCCTGGCGGGCGGCCTGGGCCACCTCGTACTCGCGGATGCCGGGCTTGGCGACGTTGAGCGAGGCGTTCCAGGCGGCCACCGCGACCCGGCCGGACTTCTTCAGAAGGTCGATCTCGTAAGCCGACTTCACCATGCGCAGGTCGCGCAGGACCTGGGAGGCGTCCTGGAAGCGCACCCCGGGCAGGACGGCCTGCAGGCGGCGAAGCTCCTGGACCGGAAGCGTCGCCTCCTCGATGCCGATGACGGCGCCGGCCAGCCCCTTCCCGGCCACCACCTCCTTCACGAGGTCATAAGGATTCTGATGATGCCCGGCCTCGGGGAATTCCGTGTAATAGCGAACGTCGTCGATCCAGCTGGTCTTGTCGGCGTATTCATGTTCGTTCTTGGAGACCATGAAGCAGCAGTCGCCATCCACCGGAACCAACACGGACTGCAAGCGGATCGCGATGAATTCCCAGAATCCGGAAACGTACCAGACATTCGTCGGCGACGTAACAAGCATCGCATCCAGTCCTTCGGCGCGAAGACGCGCCTGAATACGGGAACAGCGCTGCGAGAATTCGCTCTTTGTATCCAGGATCATGCCAAACACCATTGCCGATTGCGATGCTTCGGGAGCGCCACTGTCTGATTGACGCCCGTTGCTGTGGGCTTACGGCAAGGGTACGCAGAGTTCCCTCACGGGAAAAACGAATTTCCTTGACGTCGATCCATAAGTTTTGCTGATGATTGAGGGGATGATCCCCGATCCCGCCCTCCTCCAGACCTTCGTCGAGACCGTCGAGAGCGGTAGCTTCACCGCCGCGGCCCGGCGCGTGCATCGCACCCAGGCGGCGATCAGCATGCAGATCAAGCGGCTGGAGGAGACGGTCGGCTGCCTGCTGTTCGACCGCTCGGCGCGCCGGGTCAAGCTGACGGCGCAGGGTGAGCTGTTCTACGACCACGCCCGGCGCATCCTGCGCGCCTACCGGGACGCGATGACCGCCTTCGAGGGCCGCGAGATCGAGGGCGAAATCGCCATCGGCCTGCCCGACGACTTCGCCGCCACCTACCTGCCGGCCATCCTCCGGCGCTGCCTGGAGAGCTTCCCCCACCTGCGCGTGCACGCCGTGTGCGAGCCGTCCAAGCGCCTGCTCGCCCAGATCGCCGACCGCACGCTGGACATCGCGATCGTGACGGAGGGCGAGGGGCAGTCGACCGGGATCGTCCTCAACCGCGAGGCCCCGGTCTGGGCCTGCTCGAAGAAGACCAACGTCCACGCCCTGTCGCCGGTGCCGGTGGCCATCTTCCACAGCGGCGACGTCTTCCGCCGCCACGCCATCGAGCGGCTGGAGCGGCTGGGGCGGCGCGGGCGGATCACCGTCACCAGCCCGAACTTCGTCGGCGTGCGCGCCGCCATCCTGTCGGAGATGGCCGTCGCGGTTCTGTTCCGGCGCAACGTCGATCCCGACTGGCGCATCCTGTCCGAACAGGACGGCTTCCCGCTGCTGCCGGAACTCAGCACCCTGCTCGTCAAGGGGGACCGGCAGGACGCCTTCTTCATCGACCACGTCATCCGCTTCATCATGGAGGCGTGGCAGTACGCCTGATGCGGCCGGCGGCGCTTGGGGGTAGGAGGCGGGGGGCCGGCCGGGGTAGGATGGCGCCATGGCCGACGATCCCACCCCCTGGCTGGTCCTGTTCGCGTTCTACGGTGCGCCCCTGCTGCACGTCCTGCTGTCGCCGCGCGGCGGATCGTGGCGCCCGCCGCCGGGGTCGCGCTGCCCGTTCGGGCCGCGCGCGGGCTGGCTGGTGATGGTGCTGATGCTGGGTCCGGTCGGCTGGCTCCTGTTCGCCCTGCGCCGCCCCCGCCGCGGCGGGGGCTGACGGCAGCGGCGCGGGGCTTGCGTCCGCCGCTCCCCTCCCTCAGCGCAGGCCGAGGAAGGACAGGATCAGCAGGACGACGACGACGACCCCGATGATGTAGAAGATGTTGGCGGGCATTCTCGGGCTTCCTCCATCCATGGCCCCGCCTCGGGGCCGGTTGCCGCCGTTGCGGCGGCGGTTCGCACGGAAAAAACGGCGGCTAGATCCGGCCCATCAGCAGAAGAACGACCAGGACGACCAGCAGCACGCCGACGATCCCGCTCGGCCCGTAGCCCCAGGACCGGCTGTGCGGCCATGCCGGCACCGCGCCGAGCAGCACGAGGATCAGAATAATGAGCAGAATGGTGCCCACGCTCATGGTTTCCTCCGAAGTGACGGGAACATGATGAGCGCAACGCGAACTCGGCTGTTTTGTTCCTTCACCATGCGTGTATTTCGTCGGTCGGAGTGATAACCGGGCGAACAGGAAAATGGCCTTCGGGTTCCGCTGGGGCAGTCCCGGGAGGGGAGCAGGACGGGAGCAGGACGGAAAGCGCGGCTGCGGGCGGCCTCAGCCGGCATGGGCGACGGCGGCGGCCAGGATCGCCGCCAGCCGCGCCGCCGCCGCGGTGGGCGCCGGCCGGCCATGGAGGGCGTGGCGG